>CALCVH010000001.1 GCA_937907585.1 uncultured Bacillota bacterium
GGTCAGAAACAACTATTTTAGTATTAGATTTAGATGCTTCAGAATAGATTAGATCATCGAAGTTATCATATTCATATTTTTCAGCTTCATTATCATCAGAAGCATTATAGAAGTCTTCATCATTTAATGTATCTAAATCATCTTCAGCTAAATCTTCATATTCATCATCGTTATCTTCATCATCGATAGAATCTTCATCATCATCAATTGAATCTAATTCATCAGATAAATCTTCATCATCATAATCATCAGATAAATCATCTTCATTATCTAATTCATCATCTTCTTCAATAACCACTTTCTTTTTCTTATTTTTTAAGTCTTTTAAAGAAGTTGGTTTCTTTTCTTTATTATCATCTTCAGTTTTAATTATAGTATCTTCATCTGGAGCGTCAGGTAAATAATCTTTTTTAGGTTCTGTTTCTTTTTTAGGTTTAGTTAATTCTTTTAATTCTTCTTCGCTAGTAATTATCCTTTTAACTGCTTTTTTAACAGTTTTAGTTTTAGGTTTATCCTGTTTAATCTGTTTAGATGAATCAATATCATAACTAAATGTTATTTCGATTCCTTCTTCTCTTAAAAGATCACAAAGTTCAATTCTTTCTTCATCACTATCTGCGTAATTTAAATTTAAATCATCGATAGTTAAAAAGTTTTGAGCTTTCGCTTTTGCGTATAAATCGTTAAATTTCTTTGAATGTTCTTTCATTTTACCTTCTTTAACTCCTTTTTAAGTTCAGATATTTCTTTTATCAAATCAGAGTATCTATTATTTTTGATATCAGCTGATTTTAATTCTTCAGTTTTTTCGTTTATCAATTGTTTTAATTCATGAATCTTAAAAGTTTCAATAACGTTATCTAGATCAGATTCACTAAAATTAAGTTTATCATTGTAATCGAAATCTTTATAAGTTCCTCTTTTAGTTAGCTCTAGTATCAAATCATTAGTTTTGATAGAATGGTTTCCATCATATATATCGCCAATTTCAATAAATAAGCTTCTATAGAATTGATTTCTTAAGAATACTCTAGAATCCATTTTCGATTCAATGTATTTAAAATAGAGTTTTGATTTTAAACTATAGTCAATTATAAAGTGTTCCGCCTTGCTGTAACTTCCACCTATATGGAATGTTTCTCTTTGTTGGTCATCATTTTTTATTCTTTTAAATGAACCTGGTCTTATTCTATTGATATAAACCATATAGTCTTGGCTTATAGATTCAAATGAAACATTTATTTCATTAGATAATCTTCTTAGATAGGTTTCGATTATAGTTTGGCTTTTTTCATCTTTAATAAAGGTGAAAATCTTATTTTTAAATGAATCAATGTTTGTTGATGAAAGCTTTGGATATTCTAGCTTAGCTAGTTCATATAGATATCCTAGTTTATCCATAGAATGATTGTTGATTAGATCCAAATATTTATCTTTTCCATTGGTTCTAATATATTCATCAGGATCCATATTATTAGGTAGAATTACTATAGAATAATTAACTTTGACTTCAGTTAATCTTTCAGTAATTGCGTTTACGTTTGTGATTCCTGCATTATCTCCATCTAAACATATCACAACGTTTTTAGCGTATTTTGCGATTAATTGGGCTTGTTCATTAGTCATTTTAGTACCCATTAACGCAACACTATTTTTAATACCTTTTGATGATGCGGTTACTACATCCATATATCCTTCATTGATGATTAGATAATTAGTAAATCTTAATTCTTTAACCGCATTATTTAAATTGAATACTAATTCACCTTTTCTAAATATTGGTGTATCAGTAGAATTTAAATATTTATTTATATCTTTAGCTTTATCTTTTTCTTTATAAATTCTTCCGCCAAATGCGACAGTTCTTCCTTGTTCATCCTTAATTGGAACGATGATTCTAGATACAAACATATCATTATTTTCATTCGCTAGCCCATTTAGAATAATATCTGGTTCTAAAAAACCTTTTTGAATGAGCTGTTTAGATAATGCGTGTGGATCATCAGGAGCGAGGCCTATTTCAAACATATTTATCGCATTATCATCTAATCCTCTAGAATATAGATATTTTCTAGCTTCTTTTGAATAATTCTCATCGCTCATTAGAAATTTAAAGAATTTGTTCGCAGTTAACATTAGTTCATAATATTTTTTTGTTTTATCAACTGGACCACGACTAAATTCAGATACATCAATATGATATCTTGCGGCGATTTCTTTAGCCGCATCCATCATAGATATATGTTTAAAGTCCTGAACGAATTTAATTGCGTTTCCACCTGTTTTACATGTAAAACAATAGAATATTCCTTTTTCAGGAGAAACGCTCATTGATGGATTTGTATCATTATGGAATGGACAAATACCGAAAAAGTTCTTCCCTTTCGGTATTAGTTCTATATAATTTGATATTACATCCACAATTTTTACATTTTCGAGGACTTTTTCATAAATATTTGATGCCATTAAAATTCTATTTTCTTTCTTAGATAATCCTTTAATTCTTCTACTTTAACAACTTCTTGTTTCATTGAGTCTCTATCTCTAATAGTGACAGTTCCATTATTAATAGTTTCATCATCGATAGTGATTGCGTAAGGTGTACCAATCGCATCCGCTCTTCTATATCTTTTACCAATCGCTTGGGTGTCATCATATGAAACGATAAATTCTTTTGATAACATATTAAATATTTCAGTTGCTTTATCAGAATGAACTTTCTTTATTAATGGTAATACAACTGCTTTATATGGAGCTAAGAATGGGTGAATATGTAATACTTCTCTAGTATCTCCACTTTCTAAAGTTTCATTTTCATAACCATTTAATAAGAACGCTAAAAACATTCTTCCAACACCAACTGATGGTTCTACTACATAAGGAATATATTTCTCATTAGTTTCAGGATCTAAATATTCTAAAGATTCTCCACTATATTCCATATGTTTAGATAAATCATAATTAGTTCTTGATGCGATTCCCCAGAGTTCATCAAATCCCCATGGATATTTGTATAAAATATCTGTAGTTCCTTTTGAATAGAATGCGAGTTTTTCTTTTGGATGGTCATATAATTTTAGATTTTCATCTTTTATTCCAAGATACTTTAAGAAATCAACACAGAACTTTTTATAATATTCAAACCATTCTTCTTCAGTACCAGGTTTAGTGAAGAATTCCATTTCTAATTGTTCAAATTCTCTAACTCTAAATAGAAAGTTACCTGGAGTGATTTCGTTTCTAAACGCTTTACCTAATTGACCTATACCAAATGGAAGTTTAAGTCTCATTGCTCTTTGAACATTCTTAAAATCAATATAGATACCTTGAGCTGTTTCAGGGCGTAGATAAACTGTAGACTGTGAATCTTCTACAACGCCTTGACTAGTTTTATACATCAGTGAAAATGTTCTACAAGGAGTCCATTCCATATGTCCACATACAGGGCATTTTACTTGATGAGTTTTAATGAATTCATCGATTTCTTCTAACTTCATTCCATCCGCATCAATTTCACCATTTGATACTTTCTCAACTAATTTATCCGCTCTTTCTCTATTGTGACAGTACTTACAGTCAACTTTAGGATCATTGAAGCTAGATAAGTGGCCTGATGCTTCCCATACTCTACTATTTAAAATGATTGGAGTATCTAGTCTAACGTTTGATTTAGATTCATCAACAAACTTCTTAAACCAAGCTTTTTTAATGTTATCTGTTAAAAGTGCGCCTAATGGACCAAAATCCCAAGCGTTTGATAATCCTCCATATATTTCGCTACCTTGGAATACAAATCCATACCTTTTAGCGTAGCTTACTAATTCATCTAATGTCATAATTTACCTCTAAATAGATCTAAATATAATTTTTTCGATCTTAATGTTATTCCTAATTCTCTTTCGTAATATTTAATATAAAATTCTCTTAATATTTCATGATTCACTACTTCTTCATCATTCATTAACGCAAAGAGTGAATCTATTAATTCTTGATTACCATATAAATTTGAAACCAAATAATTTTCTTCTAGCGCAACACCCAAATATCCAAGAAGGACAGTTTCAAATCTAAATAGATATAATTCTGGGTTATCTGATTCATCTATTCTAATTAAAGTCGATAGTGTTATATTATATATTTTTTTTACTTCTACATCAGATTCTCTTAATTGATATGCATATTCAATTACTACTGTAGCGATAGATAATTTAGACAAATCTTTTTTTATATTATCAAAATTATTTATTACGCTTCCTTCAATCAAAGTAGGCATCTTAACTGATTTAGATGGTACAAAACTAATCAGTGTTAATGGTTCAGATACACCAAGCTTTAAAGAATTCTTCTTTTTAGCTCCCTTAACCATCACACTTTTAAACCCATCTATTGATAGTATGGTAAGAATGAAAGATGTTTCTTCATAATTAATTCTTTTTATTACTAATCCTTCTATCATTCTTTTTCCTTTTCAGATAATAAACCATATTCTTTTAACAGATATTCTTTTTCTCTCCAGCCTTTTTCAACTTTAACAAAAAGTTCTAAGTACACTTTAGTGCCAGTCAGAGCCTCAATATCTTTTCTAGCTTCTATACCAATCTCTTTAATCATTCTTCCACCTTTACCTATTAAAATTGGCTTTTGGCTTTCTTTTTCTACAACGATACTTGAGCTAATAGATGTAACTCCATTATCTTTATCTTTATAATCATCAATTACACAAGTTATTGAGTGAGGAAGATCTTCATGAGTTAAATTGATCGCTTTTTCTCTAATATATTCAGAAACTAAGAATCTTATTGGTCTATCTGTAAATAAATCTTCATCGTAGATTCTAACACCTTCATCTAGCGCATTTTTTATATCGTTAATTAGTTCATCAACATTGTGGTTATATAAGCTAGATATAGCGAATCTACCATCAAAATCATATTCATTTTTAAAGCCTTCAAGTCTTTCAAAGAATTCTTCTTCATTCTCAATTAAATCTGATTTATTAACTACTAGATAAGCTTTAGTATCTGATTCTTTAATTAGTTTGATAATTCCTTTATCAGTATCGTTAATTCTATCGTATGAATTTATGAAATAGAGAATTAAATCAACGTTATTAAGGCTTCTTTTAGTCTCTTTCATCATCTCTCTATTCATTCTGTTCATAGTTTTATAGATACCAGGAGTATCATAGAAAACTATTTGAGAGTCATTATCATTATAGATGCCGAGAATGGTATTTCTTGTAGTTTGGGCTACAGGAGATGTGATTGATAATTTAACCTTTAAAACTTGGTTAATGAATGTAGATTTTCCTACATTAGATTTGCCGATTAAAGCGACTGAACCAAATTTCATAAGTTCTCCTTTTTAAACGCATATGGTAACATCTCTATAACCTTATGTATTTCGAATTCATGGTTATCATTCACAACTATAATTTCTTTATCTAATCCCATAAGTTCACTAATTACTTGTAGACAAGCTCCACATGGATAAGGCATAGAATCAGTTCTATTTGTATAAATCATTATTTTATTAAAATCACCAGGTTTATAACCCGTTGATATGGCTTTAAATAATGTGCTTCTTTCAGCGCACATAGTTAATCCATATGATGCGTTTTCTACATTGACTCCAGATATTAGCTTATCATCATTAGTTAATAAGCACGCAGAGACTCTATATTTAGAATAAGGTGAATATGAAAATTCATTTACTCTTTTAACTTCTTCAAACATTTTTTCAAGCATATTATCTTTTAAGACCTGCCTTATCTAATATTTTTTCTTGTAAGCTAAACATTATTTCTTCATCAGCTTTTTCTATATGATCATATCCAAGACAGTGAAGCATTCCATGGCACATTAAGAAACCAATTTCACGAGCTTCAGAATGTCCATATTCTTTAGCTTGAGATATTACTCTATCATATGAAATGATGATATCTCCAAGTTCACCTTTTTCATCGCTTGGAAAAGACAAAACATCAGTTTCTTTATCGATATCTCTATATTTAAGGTTGTATTCATGGATAGTATCATTGTTTGTAACAAGAATATTTAAGAGTCTTTTTCTAAAAACTTTTTGATCGAAAGACGCAATTCTAGCGATTTTTTTAAATATTTTCTTAAAATCCATATCATTGTATTCATTTATAATATTTATTTTAATCATCGCCAAGCCTCTCAATTATTCTTTCAACAAGTGGATTTCTAACAACTTCATTCTTCTTAAATTCTACAATCTTAATTCCAGGAATACTATTTAGCCTATTGATCGCATATTTTAATCCTGAATCTTCTTTCTTAATTAAATCAACCTGAGTTAAATCGCCAGTCACAACCATCTTAGCGTTGAAACCTAGTCTCGTTAAAAATAGTTTCATTTGACTCTTTGTTGCGTTTTGTGCTTCATCAAGAATGATATATGCATTATCTAAGGTTCTACCTCTCATATATGCGAGTGGCGCAATTTCGATGATTCCACTTTCAATATAATCATCAACTACTCTTTTAGATAAGAGTTCGTATAAGGAATCATATAAAGGAATTAGATATGGGTCAACTTTTTCTTTTATTTCGCCAGGTAGATATCCTAAAGAT
>CALCVH010000002.1 GCA_937907585.1 uncultured Bacillota bacterium
CGAAATTAAAATCGTTGATATCTTGCCTGCTCTAAAGACAACCATTTTTATAAGCTAACTATTTAATTTCAACAGTTGCGCCAGCTTCTTCGAATTTCTTCTTGATTGGTTCAGCTTCTTCTGGAGTGATGTTTTCTTTGATTGCTTTAGGAGCAGCATCTACTAATTGTTTAGCTTCAATTAAGCCAACACCTAATAAATCTCTAACAACTTTGATAACAGCAACTTTAGAAGCGCCAGCAGATGTTAAAACTACAGATACATTCTTTGGTCCTTCTTCTTCAGCAGGTGCAGCAGCGGCAGCAGGTCCAGCAACAGCAACAGCAGTTGGATCAACACCAAATTCTTCTTTTAATGCGTCTACCCATTCTTTAACTTCGAGTAAAGACATTTCTTTTAATGATTCAATGAATTGTTCTTTTGTGATTTTTGCCATGATAATAATAATATCTCCTTAATTATTCTTGATTTGTTTCTGGGTTAGCTATCATATGTAAGCCTAAAGTTAATTGTTGTAATGGTTGATATAAACCACCAGCTAACATAGCGATTAAACCCTGTTTTGATGGAAGAGCTGAAACAGCCATAATTTCTTTTTGAGTGCAGTATTGTCCATCAACAACACCATCTTTAATAACGAGTTGTTTATTCTTCTTTGCAAAAGTAGCGGCAATCTTTGGTCCATCTACTGATTCATTGTTTGAAATGATAAGGCATGATGGTCCTTCGATATCAGCCATTTGTTCGAATCCATTCTTGCTTGTAGCTCTTTTGATTGTATTGTTTGTTGCGACCTTCAATAAACAATTTTCTTTTCTGAGTTCATGTCTTAATTCTTCGAGCTGTTTAACTGTTAAACCAACATATTCACATAAGAAATATGATTTACTATCAGCTAATTGTTGAGCAAGTGTATCAACAGCTTCTGCTTTAGAAGCAACGATTTTTTGATTTGCCATGTTTTCTCCTTTAAAATAAAAACCTCTTTCATCCGTGAGAAAGAGGGAAAATAAATTCTATTATCCTTGAAATCTCAGCGGGGAATTAAGTGCTAAGCACACCAGCTATCTTAGATATATTATTCGTTTTTTTAATTTTCTTCAAATGAACTAGAATGCTAATTTGATTCCAGGACCCATTGTTGAAGAAATAGCAAGGTTCTTGATAAAGTTTCCTTTAACAGTTGCAGGTTTTAGTTTCTTGAATAATTCAATAGTAGTGTTGATGTTTTCAACTAATTTTTGAGCATCAAATGAAACTTTACCTACTGATAATTGGATGTTACCTACTTTGTCAACACGGTATTCAACTTTACCAGCTTTGATTTCAGCAACCGCTTTAGCAAGATCGTTAGTTACAGTTCCTGTCTTAGGGTTTGGCATTAAGCCTTTTGGACCTAAAACTCTACCTAGTTTACCAATAACACCCATCATATCAGGTGTGGCAACTACAGTATCGAAATCGAACCAACCACCCATAATCTTTTGTACATATTCGTCTTCGCCAACATAGTCAGCGCCAGCTGCTTTAGCTTCATCAGCTTTAGCACCAGAACGTGCGAATACTAAGACTTTCTTAGTTTTGCCTGTTCCGTGAGGAAGAACGAATGCACCTCTTAAGTTTTGTTCAGCTTTACGAGGGTCAAGATTTAGGTTGAATGCAATTTCTACTGAAGCATCAAATTTTTCAAAGCTGATTTTCTTTAGTAATTCTACAGCTTCTTCAACTGTATATTGTTTTAAAGAATCAACTTGTTTAGCTGCTTCAATATACTTTTTTCCTTTTTTCATAATGAATTTTTCCTCCTTGTGGTATTAGCGGAATATCCTTCCACACAATTGTTTAAATGACTTCGAAATTAATCAACGATTTCAATGCCCATCTGACGTGCAGAACCGGCAATAATTCTCATTGCTGCTTCGATATCATTTGCATTTAAGTCTGGCATCTTTTTTTCGGCGATTTCTTTTAATTGAGCCTTAGTGATTCTGCCTGCTACTTCACTTCCAGGTTTATGAGCACCTGCTTTGATTCCTGCAGCTTGTCTTAATAGATCAGATGCTGGAGGTGTCTTTGTGATGAAAGTGAAACTTCTGTCATCATAAACGCTAATGATTACAGGAACAATTGAGCCAACCATATCCTTAGTTCGGTCGTTAAACTGAGTTACGAATTGCTGTAAATTGATACCTGCTTGTCCTAGTGCTGGTCCGATAGGTGGAGCTGGAGTTGCTTTTCCACCAGGGATTTGCAATTTAACAACTGTTTTTAATTGCTTTGCCATGATATATCCTCCTTAATCATGTTGTGGTCACTGAGCAATTTTGCTCTCCCACACGCGTAGTTTTCATACACGCGTTATTTATTTTATCAATATATATATTTAATGTCAACATTTTTTTATTACTATTTTTAAGCGTAAAGATTATTGAATAATGTCAGAGTAAATGCATTTTTTATTTCTAGATGTTCATACTTGTTTTATAGTCTTGAACACCTTTCTTTTATTAGCTTAATAAAATCTTCCTTCATTTCAGTAGGCAGTAATGATTCATTGCACATTTCTATTAAATAATCCACTTTTGTTTTTATGCTTAATATCATTTTTTCTGCAGCCACTTTACTGATACCACACGATTCAGCAAATATGAGAAAATCTTTTCTTTTAATGTTGTTCTTTTTCCCGTTCATTGATAATGCAAATTCCTCATTATCTTCTTTAATCAATAAGTTAACTGGAAGCAAATCATAGGCTGGAGATAGCGAGTAGTTTCCATTTTCATCCTCAATAAGCGAAAAGTTTTTTAAATGCATATCTGAATTACCAATCAAAAAACAAAAGACAAGTCTTATAAATAATTCAGTAATATCATACATACTGATATGTGAATATTCTTGAATAATTTTAGCACATTTTTCGTATGAACCCTTATATTTATCTTCAGTTAATCGTCCACATAACTGGCAGAAATCTTCCATCGCGATTAAGCAGGCTACATCTTTATTAAATTTTCGGTCTATACGTTTTGTTATAAAAATATATGAATCATTATTCCTTATTAAACCGTGTGGGACTGTCTTAATACCACAATAATCTGCCATTGACATAACCAAATGTTCTGATTCTACTATGAATTTATATTCATCGTTTGATGGCTTAATAATATATTCTGTTGGATAGTTAACGATAGTAAGACGATGATTCTTTCCATTAGAACTTAAATGTAAAGATAATTTCTTTTGAACACCAGGAATTGTTAATCCACTCTTAACATTTTCTGATGCAATACGTTTTAATTCTTGATCACTTAAATCTATTGTAGGAATTGTTGTAGTACCAAAGAAGCTTTTAATACAGTTTTTATGCCACATTAGTGAATTAGGTTCATCTAGCGGTTTATTGCAACATAGGCAGTTCATTTTTATCCCTCCTTACAGAAACATCGCCTATCCCATCCTTGCATGCAATAAGCAAAATACCAAATCTATCTTTTCTATCTATTTTCCAGTTTTTGCACACAACATCTAAGAGCCATCCTTCTGGAATCAAACCATCAAAAAACGAAAATAAAGTTTTAGAAACATAAGAATTATGAGATAGCGGTAAAGTCAAAGAAACAGCTTTGGCCTTTTCATTTTTTAGATATTCTTCATCATAAATGAATTCATAACCTTCATCTGTCTCTTTTAAAATCCCCGCATACACATATTTGACATATATATAAGCCATCCTAAAGCCATCCATTTAAAACTACTCCTTTTCTATTTTTCCTGGAACTGCTTCAAGTCCAAACATTTTTAAAGCAGTATTAACCTTATCCATTCTCACGCTTTCTTTTCCTTGTTCGAGTTCACGAACAAATCTTAACCCAAGTCCAGTTCTAATTGCGAACTCCTTTTGTGTTAAGCCTAATTTCTTTCTATTTTCTTTGATACATTTTGCAATACTATTCATTTTAACTAACATTTTCCTTATTTTTTAATATAATTATACACCCTAAAGGGTATAATGTAAATAATTTTTATAATTATTATACCTGAAAGGGTATATTTATATTTTGTATAATCACATTATACCTTATTGGGTATAATAGCTACTTCAGAATACTTTAATATAATTGGACAACAACAAAAAATAATCAAATATTATAGTCTAATAACTATGATAAATGATTATCATTATTTGTATTATCTAGTTCATAGTTTAAATAATAGAAACATGAACTAATTGAATCTTAAATTCCTATATCTAAATCATCATATTTATCTACAAGATATAGAAGTTTTGATAATACGCTATTGAATCTTATATCGTCATCGTTTTCAAATGTTCTATTCCACCACAACAAATGAATATATGATACGATTCTTATTTTGTCATTAATTGATTCATTAAAATTCTTAAAATAAGTTCTCATTACTCCATCATAAACTCTATCAACTAGTTCTTTTGAAACTTTAAAGAATCTTTCAATGTTTCCTTTATCGTCCTCTTCAAATGCTTTATATGGAGTATATAATCCAGCAGATAATTCAAATATAGGATGACCTTTTGATAAGGTGTCCATATCAATTAGAAGCAGTTCATTATTCTGCATCATAATATTCTTAAAATGAGAATCTCCATGAATAAATGTGTTTCTATCATCTATTCCTTGAAGCATGCCTAAAAGTTTATTATATTTATCTTTTTCCAAATAATTCTTGAAAGATTCTAACTTCTTTATCCAATTCTTTTTTGCATCAGGAAGAGATGCGTCTTTTGTGTTGATATTATTCATTTTTAGAAGTAGATTAGCGTAATCTTTAACAAGCTTATCAAAATCATTTGGTCTATCTCTAAATAGATCTCTTAATGATAGAGAATCAATCAATTCGAATCTAACACCATAATTGTTTTCAACCTTTACAATATCAAACGATATTGCGGTAGGAATACCTAAAATAAATGCTTCTTTAGCTAGTTTTAGTTCTCTTTCAATATCTTTAATATCAGTACCATTTGTATAAACTTTTACGATTGTGTCTCTATCAAGTCTATAAACCTTACTGAAATAGCCTTCACCAATGATTTCTTTTCCATCAACACTGACTTTATTTAGTGCTTTTTTAATAGTCATTATTTCAGTGAAACTGGTCATTTTAAATATTTCATAAACATCTCTAGAAACATCAGTTATTTCAAAATTATTATGTCTCTGTTTTAGCTTTAAAACCACTCTTAATCCAGCACTTGAAATATAATCGACATCAGAAAAATCTAATTCGATAGAACTAAAGGAATTTTTTTCTATAATTTTATTAATTTCTTTTTCAATATTATCTGCGTTAGTAGAGTTTATTGAACCAACTGGTTTAATGGTTAAAGAATCGTTATTTAAACTGTATTTCATAAATTAATCCTTAGTTATTTTTTATAAATTCAACTATCTTTTCTATAGAATCATCACTAAAATCTGTAATATATAAATCCGCGTTATTCTTAATTGCTAATTGGAGTTTTTCGCTCATTTTATCGTATACGCCTATAGTTTTAAATCCTTTTGGCTTAGTACATATGATTCCGTATGGTAAATCTTCTAGTATCATAGATTCATCATATTTAACATTTAAGTAATCTGAACAAGACATGTAAATATCTGGATATTGTTTAGATTTAACTATCTTTCTCGCATCAGCGATATATTCAAAATAATCATATATTTTAAGCCTCTTCAAACATATCTCAACTAGATATCTACTAGTTGATGATGCGACAGCTAATTTAATATTCATTTCTTTTAATTTATTTAATAGATTTATTACATTAGGTTTTAGTTCGACTTCATTACTATATCTTTTTTCCATTGCTTTATCAAAGAGGTTGCACATCTCCTCTATAGAATATTTAAAACCATAGTTATCTTTTAAATAAGTTGCGAGTTCTGATAAAGACATAGACATAGATTTGATAGGTAAATCTTCTTCAGGAGTCATACCGAAGGATAGAACCACATCACTCGCAGCTCTAAACCAGTATTTCATTGAATCAACAATAGTTCCATCCATATCAAAAATAGCACATCTAATCATAGTAAATCCTTAATTGAGTTAAATAAATACGTAGGCTTAAATTCGCTTGAATTGACATCATCTAGAGTAGCTTCTCCAGATAATACACAGATTGAATCTACATTTGCGTTTACCGCTGAAAGTATATCAGTATATAGTCTATCTCCAACAACTACTGTATCATCATTTGTTTTATTAAATTTCTTCATACAGTATTCAATCATTGTAGGTTTAGGTTTTCCAATAAATATTGGTTTCTTTTTAGTCGCATTATATATCATCTCACAGATTGATCCACAATCAGGAACATATCCAAATGATACAGGGCAAACTAAATCCATGTTTGTAGCGTAGAATGGTAAATCTCTTAAAGTTAATAATTCACATGTATTTCTTAACTTTTGGCTTGTCATTTCGTTATCAAATCCAACAAGCACTAAAGCTATATCATCTTCTATCTCTTCTGTAACGTTAACTCCAAAAGTCTTTAATTCATTAACGAGTGATTTTGTTCCCTGACAATATATTTTTTTATTCTTATATTTATCATTTAAAAATAGCGCAGTCGCCTGAGAGGAAGTGAAAAAATCATCATATGAAGCATCTATTCCCATAGACTTAATTTTATCAATATAATCATATACTGATTTAGATGAGTTATTAGTTATAAAAACGTATCTACCACCACTTTTTTTAATCATTTCAAGAAACTCTAACGTTCCATCAAAAAGCCTATTTTCTTGATAGATAGTTCCATCCATATCTAGAAGCCATAAGCTTTTATTTTTAAGGCTAGTAGCGTCTTTATTAAAATAATCTTTCATAATTCGCCTCCTATAAAATAAAATAGGTAGCACGTGGCTACCTATAATCATTATTATTCAACAATTGTGATATCGTCTACTGGAAGTGTAACAGACATTGGACGATTGAACATTTCAATTTCAATAGTAACTTCTCTATTTTCGAAATCAATGTCTTGAACACATCCTGTTCTATCTTTGAAGTTGCCTCTAATAACAGTGATAGTATCGCCAACCTGATATTTAATTTCAGGCGCTTTAACAATTCCACACATCTTTAGAATTGGTTCCATTTCATATTGTGGAACTGGTACTGGACGGGTCTTCTTACCTGCAGAACCTAAGAATCCTGTTACTTGAGGAGTGTTTCTTACAACCCACCATGAATCCTCAGTATCAATCATTTCAATGAATACATATCCAGGGAATAGTTTAACAACCTTTTCTTTAGTTGTACCATCTTCTTTTTTCTCTTGGATTGTTTGTTCAGGAACAATAACTTGGAAAATTAGTTCTTGCATGTTCATTGAAGTGATACGAGATATTAAGTTATCTTTTACTTGATCTTCTTTTCCAGAATAAGTCTGGACAATATACCAAAGCTTTTGTCCTTTTTGAGCCATACTAGTTACCAAATACTAATTTTGCGAGTGGTATTAACGCAAAGTCTAATACGTAGAATAAAACTGTTAAGAATGCGATGAATGCGATAACTGTAACGCTATTTACGAATAATGTCTTCTTGTTAGTCCAAGTTACGAATTTTAATTCTTTAAAGCTTGGCTTGCATACTGGCCATAAGCAATATACTAACGCTCCAACGCTGATTACGATAACGATAGATGCTGTTACAATTACTTTCCAAGGTTTGTTGAAAATTGCCCAACCAGATTGTGAAATATCAAAATATTGGTCAGCAAATGCATCAACAGATGCACCTTTAGCGTCTCCGATACCAGCTAATAAAATATAAACAGATAATACTAAAAGTATTAGTGATAATGCGAATAACAACCAGTTTTCGAATTTATGATCTTCTTTGATGAAATTCCAAATTCTACTTGTAGAAGATAGTCTATCTTTTTTCTTTGCTTCCATGATAATCCTCCTATTTTGACTCTTTGTGGATTGTTCTTTTGTTGCAGTGCTTACAATATTTTAAGAGTTCTATTCTCTCCTTATGAAGCACGTTTTTTTTAATTGAATAATTTCTTGAAGCGCATTCGCTACAAATTAATATTACTTTTTCTTGCATATTTTTATAACGCTGTCTTAATTATTTTATAGATATCACATTAAAATGTCAAGATTAACATTATCTATAAATGATATTTTTATTGAAATCTAGATTTCAAGCTACTAAATTTAAGCTAAACTTCCTTGAATTTTAGTGAATTCTAACAACAACATTACGATATCATCTGTCTTGTAAACTAGGAAGGAATTGTCTTTTCTCTTCTCATTTACAATGTATACGCCACCAGAAACTGTAGTTTTTTCAACTTTATATAAATCAGGATTATCATTGAAATAAGGTAGGTATAATTTGTTGAAGAACTCAATTAATTTAATTTTATAGATTTCTCCAGTTCCAGATGGTTCTTTTGTAAATTCTACCTTTTCTGCGTCCACATATGGTAATTCACAATATACTTCATTATAGAAATTTAAGAAGTCTTGTGTATAGTATCTATCACCTGATGATCTAACATATATACCAGATCCACTATACATTACTGTCATATTATTTAGTTCAATCGCTTGTTTAACTTCATTTGAGTTAATAGCGATTGTATCATCTGGTTTTACTTTGATTGATTGAGCGTCATCATCTAAGTATTCAGATAATACTATTTGAATTAATGAACTCTTCATAACTTTTTTAAGTGAAACCAAATTTTCAAGTAAATCTGTAAAGTTATTAATGCTGATTGTGTTATCTAATCCATCAACATTTAATAGTTTTAACGCTTCAACTAACGCAACATATTCATCTTCTCTTAACATTACCGCATCAGTAGATGTTGCGCCATCGTTAGGATTGATGTTTTCACCGATATTAACATTGTTATATTTTACTTTAGTATATTGTTCGTTAAAGATATAGTTATCGCAGATTGTTGCGTTCATTATATCTGAATTAAAGAAATAGATACTTCCAGTTTTAATAGTTTCATTATTAATCTTAGAAACATCATCTATTTCAAGTTGAACAAATATAGACAACAATTTAACTATTTCATTTAATTTGATAATGTAATAATATCCTTTACTATTATCTTCTTTAGTATATGCGAACGAATCAACAGTATGTTTAGGGATAGTCATCTTATTCTGAACAGGAACACCATTATATTTAATGTTAATCTTAACTTCATTCATTAAGTAATGAGAAATAGTTGAAACCAACAAATACGACCTACAAACTCCTTTATCATCATTTATATATCTTAAGAACTTGTTGAATTCAATCTTGCTTGCGTCTAGGTTTTGAATGCCATCATAACCGCCTAAATCATCATATATATCAACAATAGTTTGTACTTCATCTTTCTTTAAAACTGGTAAGTTATCATAGTTTTCAAATGCTCTTGGATGTTCTATGATAGCTTTGCTTGAATCAGAATAATATGGTACTAATAGATTTTGATTTCTTATTACTGTAGTTAAAATACCTCTAATTAAATAGAATTTTCTATATGGATCACTAAAGTCATCATTGATCTTGAATCCATTCTTAATATCAAATTTATCTAATGATATATTAGTTAAATCAATTGTATCTTCTTCGTTATATAACATATAGAAATCAAGTAATGATGATATTTCATCATATGTATATAATCCGTCATTCTTAGATTTATCACGAACTCTCTTATCTATAATTGATTCAGTTAAATAAGTATCAAATGTCTTAGTGAATGTTGCGGAGATAACAGATGATCTTAATAATAACTCTAGTCTAGTATATTTAGAATTAACTTCAGAAAATTCACCATATTCTTTTAATAGATCAAATATCATATCTGTATTGATATTTAAAGTGAATGAACTAGAATCTATTTGATTACCAAAAGTTATTTGATATACTTCATCAAACGCATCAAATAGATATCTAATCTCGTTATACCATTCGTTAGATGGTGAATAATAAAGTAAATTTTCTTCTTTACCAGCTTCTATTAAACGTGCAGGCACAACCAAGTTCTCATTCTTAGATAATACATTACAGATAGTTGCGCTAATAGTTGCGCTTATAATATTACTTTCAAATAACATATTCTTATTTTTGATTATGTTATAAATAATCATGTTATAGTCAAAGTTAGTAACTAAATCATCTTCTAATGTTTCAGGATCAGTTTCAACTTCAAATATACCTAACAACATAACATCCTGTAAAAGAGTTACTAGTTCATCTCTTTTAATAACTCTATCGATATTATCATCGGCTAAGGTATTAGTTGAAGAATTTGGAACAATAATCACAAACTGACCAGATTCATCAATTTGATAAACATCTAGAATACTAGAAATAGTATAGTGTAAAATCTTAGAATTAAGAACTTCTCCCATTCTTCCACTTTCAGCTAACTTCATTACCTTCGCTAACAATAATTTAAAGTTAGATGAAAGATCAGTAAATGAGATATTAACACCACTAACCATAGTGTTTATACCTTCAGTTAGGTAGATTAATTCACTGCTTGTCTTATTTACCCAGCCTTCAGCTGTCTCAAGTGATTTAGGGAATTTAAGATATCCTGAGCCGCTGCTTCCATCCATAAGCTGAGCTTTTAATGAGACGTTAAAGAACTGTCCAACAATTCCTTGGACAATTAGGTTATGGCTTAAAATATCAATACCTTCACATCCAAGTATATTGATTATCTTTTCAAAATCATAAGATTTATTTCCTTCTTCATCTTCTTTTTCTAAAGGAAGATTTTCTTTCATCGTTTCAATTAGGCTAGGAACAGCTTGAGCTAATTCTTTAAATTCAGATGATTTTATTATTCTTCTTGTTTCTCCATTTTCATCTGTTGCTAAAGCTTTAGGAGAAACATAGAAAATACTATTTTCAACAGTTTCAGATGTTTTGATTAATATTTCTGATATGAATGATTGAAGAAGATAAGACTCAGTTAAATAATCTAATATTTTCTTGCCATCCTTATCTTCATTACCGATGAAATTGCCGATTAAATCGATCCAATCTTCCATACCACTAGGACGATTTTCACTATCTGTATCCATCATTACACTAATAGTATCTATCGCATCTGGATTTAGAAGCAGTTTAGCTCCTTTATATAGATAATATAATTCACCAGCTTTTACTAGTTTTCCTCTTTCATCATACTTATTAACGAATTCGATATCGCTAGGTAATTCGTAATTTTCACCCGCAACTTTCTTTAAAATTGTTTCAAGTAAATCAGTCACAAAACTAGTAGACATTACTGATCCAATTACAGTTGAATTATACAAAATTGATGCGATATTATCAAAAGCTCTAGTTGTTGAATCATAATATTCACTTTCAGGATTAAATAGTTCTAGGTAATCTTTAATCGCAGGAGTCTCTCCAGCCTCGCTCTTCTTTTGATTAATAGATAGAATATTTCCATAAACCTTAACCGCATCAGTTGCGACATCAAGGATAGATTCAAGTTCTCCAATCCAGTTGATGTTATAAGTAATCTTATTATAGTAAGTTTGATACTTAGATATCTTCGCCATAAATCTATTTGAAGTATCCTCAGTATCTGATGGATTACTTTTAGTTAATCCATCTAAATTTATATTTAATCTTAATTCAGAATCTTCTTCTAAATATCTTTCATCTAGATAATAGAATAATCTTCCAAAAGTACCATTAAATTTTTCTCTATAAGCTTCATCAAATAAGGTCATCTCTTTTAGATATGTAACGATACTATCAACCATATCTACATAATCTTCAATAGTGAAACCACCTTGATTTTGGAAAGCGTAAATCTTAGGAACTAAAGATAATGCAGCTTCAATCGCAATAACTATATTTCTTTTATTAATTAAACTTGTGATGTCTAAATAAGGAAGAACTTCAGTAAATCCCGATTCTTTTAATTCTTTTTCTTCCTTAATATAATCAGAATAGAAACCTTTCTTTAATAAAATCTTTACAGGTTCAATTAATTGAGTCTTCTGTGAATCAGACATCGTACTATTATTTACCACATATTCCATTACATCTACGGCTGAATTAATTAAAGCTGTAGCGAAGTTTGTAATATATGTCTGTTCAGGGAATTCGTTTATCGCAACCATCAAATCAGCCTGGAACTCTGAATCCGCAATCATCTTATTTACTGTATAATTTAAGAATTCTTGAGGTGTTACAGTTCCATTTACTAATCCTTGAACCTTTTCTTCTTCAGAATGAACTAACATGGTATTAACTATACTTTTAGCGAGTTTAGTATAGCTAGATATCTCTTTTCTTAATTCTAAAGTGTACTTTTTAGTTTCTCCAGTCTCTTCATCAACTTCAGTGATAGTACCTTTATTCATCAAATCAACTAAGAATAGATAAATAGGCCCTTCTTCTTCGTCTTGAGCAGCGTTTAAATACTTAAATACACCTTTTTCTGAATAAGAATCTAAATATGAATATGCAGTATAAATGGTATTTACGTTATCATCTTTAAAGTCATATTCAGTGAGCGTTCCCTTTCCATCATCGCCAGTTAACATGAATAATGTGCCACCTAAGAATGATAACATTATTATTCCTGATACCATACCTCTAGCGAAGCCAACTAACGCACCTGCGAATCTATTCTTATGATATAGTGTATATTCTTCGCCCTTCATAAAGGCTTTTCTTTGTTTCTTTTCTTTTTTCGCATCTGAATTAAATATTATATAAATCATATATAATACAAAATCAAAGATCCAATAAAGAATCGAGAACAACAACATAAATAATACATGATATAAATAATTTGATAGTACATTTACATATGAACTAGTTCCTTCTAGAACCGCTGCGAGTCCATTAATTGAACCCTGACTTTCTAAATAATTTGTTAAATACGCTCTTAATACATCTCTAAAATAAATTAAATCAGTTGAAACACCTAATCTTTGTTGGATTCCCCCAGCTCCACCAAAGAAAATGTTTACGATACTTAAAATAAGTCTATCACCAAAATTGGTCTCAACCATTAATAGGTATAAGATCACGAATATTATTAATAATATAGTCGAGTGAAGCAATAATATAGAACTCTTCCTTAGTCCTCTATTTATTCCTAGATTTATCGCAATAAATACATGTAAGAATAATAGAATCGCCGGAAGGCCATATATCACTATTTCTAATATCGTATTTATATTCATGGGGGTGCCTCCTTATAAGGTGGATTTAATTAGTAAATTATTATGGTTTAACTACAGTTCCTGTAAATCCTTCAAAGAATGATTCGCTAAAATCATTTGAAGTCACAGTTACAGTTAGATTAGATGAAACTTCACTATTCAAACTGAAACCATTGAATAATCTTGCGAGATTTGAAGCTTTATTAGTAGTATTAAATGTTAGATTTAATAAAGATGTAATACCACTAGAAATAGAATTTATCTGCATTTCAGATGATGGCGCATATATTTCAGCTAGTAGAGGACAATTCGCAAATGATAATGAATGGAATACACATTTATTATCTAGCCCTGTTTCAACTCTAGTTAGATTAGGACAATTATTAAACGCGCCACCTTCAACGCTCAAATTAGCGTTAATAGTAACTGTTACTACATTTGTTTTTGCGAATGCATTCGCAGCGATTGATGTAACTTTTAAGCCGTTTACTTCATCCGCTATTATAGCGGTTGTGTCTCCTTCA
>CALCVH010000003.1 GCA_937907585.1 uncultured Bacillota bacterium
TCTCTAAATAAAAATCAAATGAAATTAGGTATATCTAAGTATAAACTATTAGAGGAATTACCGGATTATCTAGAAAAGAAATTAGAAGAAGAAAAAAATCACCAATCGCTTGATTGGTGATAATAGTGATAATATAAATTATGAGGGGTGTGACCTGAGGCTATAAATTATGAGGGGTGTGAAATTACACCCTTTATAATTAAAAGCTTTTGTTACTCGATATTAAATAAAATAATAATCAAATATTGTCAAAATATACTTATGAATGTATAAAGGGGTGTCAGCTGACATCCCTTTATACATATAGCGCGGCCCCTAGGGGTTCCTATAGTTTATAATATAATTGTGACCATACAAACTATAGGAGGTATATGATTAATCAATTAAATTATAACATAATGTTATGGAATTTAGATGAAACTCTTAGTATTAAATACTTAAATATCCAACTATTGACTTTTTTGTTTTCTTTGTGTGTCATAAGAATGTGAGTTAGTAGTTCGCTGAGTCACTGAAGGGCATAAAAATGTTATTTCAGCAGGTTTGCTCTGTGGGTTCCTTCAATCAGGGGAAAGCTCACTTATAATAATAATAATTAAAGTAGACTAATTCAAATTAACCTACCTTTTTTTGTATGGTGAACCATTCGTAGGAGCACCCCGAACCCCTTTACGATATTAAGACATTTTCTTGAAATTGGTTCGGATACATAATCCATATGGTTATCGTTAAATACTAGTAAAAGGAATTACATATACTCCTTTTTCTATTGAATATACATTTTTAGTTGTACATATTATAGCATTATTTGTCATTTCCAATTTAGTTTTTGATAGATTACCAAAAGATAAAACATCTTTAGAAGCAAATTCTTCTCCACTTTTACATTCAATTAAAGAAATTTTACCATCTCTAACAATAATTAAATCAATTTCTTCTTGATTTGAATTCCTATAATAATAGAACGATGTTTCTTTATCATAACGATTATTCTTATAACTTTTAATTATTTCATTTACTATAAAAGTTTCAACCATATGTCCTTTTAAATATGAAGCTTTTAATGTGTCAGGAGTTGTAACTCTTGCCAAGTAGCAAGCAAGTCCAGTATCTCCATAATATATTTTTGGCCTTTTCGTTACCTGTTTAACCATACTTTCTTCATTATAAGGATATAAAAGATATATTATATTACCTGCTATTAAAACACTTATCCAACTTTGAATAGTTTTAACATCTACACCAATTATTTTTGATAAATTATCATAAATTAATTCTTGGCCAGTTAGTGATGCTAAAACTGACATCAAATTTAAAAATTTTTGTTTATCTTTTAAATTAATAAAATCAGAAACATCTCTTTCTAAGTATGTTTCAACATAATCAGCATAAAAAATTGATGTTTTCAAATTAGTATTATCGTAAAGTTCAGGATAAAAACCTCTAACTATATATTCATACATCTTGTTAGTATCAATCAAGTAATCTTTAGTACGATTTTTAATCCTTTGAATATCAACTTCAAATGGTATTTCTTCCTTATTAGTTATTTCACTTAAAGATAGAGGAGACATAGATATTAGACCAATTCTACCTGACATTGATTCAGTTACTCCCTTCATTATCTTATATACTTGAGAACCAGTAAGAACATATAATCCTTTTTTATTACCTTTCTTTATTTCTTTATCTACTATTCCTTCTAAATATTCAAATAATTCAGGTGCCTTTTGAATTTCATCAATAATTAATGGAAATGGATTTAAAGATAAAAATTCAGATGGATCACTTTTAGCTGAATTTCTTATAATTGGATCAGCTAATGAAACATAATTAAAACCAAGTTCTTTTTCAATTAGTGAACAAAGAGTTGTTTTACCAACTTGTCTAGCGCCAGTAATAACAGTAACTGCCTTATTTTTTATTGTATCTATAATTTCTTTATATATTGTTCTATTAATCATGTTATACATCTCCATTCAAATATAGTATAGCACGAAATTTTATGGAGTACAACTCCAAATTTTTCTCAAAAACATACAAAAAAGATTGCCTAGATAATTCTAAGCAATCATATTTTGATATAATAAATTATCGTGTGTAGATTTCTAACTATCATTTATCGTGTGTAGTTAATTATTGTGTCAAATAATTTGTCGCCATTTTGGTGGCTCTTTTTTATTTTATGTCGAGAAAACTTATTGAGGTTTGGCCACAAACATTTAAACTAATTATGTTCGTATCCGCGTAGGATATTTATCCTACCGGTGCTCATTTATATAAATTTGTTTGTGAGCGCCAAAGGTCAATAAGGAAATTGAAATAAATTAAAAAAGAGACTATAGCTTAACAAATAACAACTAATATAAGGATTAGAAAACGAGACATAAATTGTCTCGTTTTCTGTCAATTATAACTTATATTTTGTTTCTTTTGTTCACTAATCTACACACGATAATTTAGAGAACCCATATTTTTAAATCAGTTTTCTATTTGTTTACAAATGAACAAACTGTTTCAACGTGTGATAAACATTCGCGGATTTTTTCTTTAAAATAAGTCTACAAGAAATACCATTATTCTTTTATTTCCCAATAACCCGTTTTATTAGATCCTACTCTCTCGATTAAATTTAATTCTTTTAACTTAATTATGACATTTTGAATAGTTGTTTTACCCACATTACATCTTATTGCCAATTCTGGTTGTGATAAATGTGGGTTATCTTTTATTGCATCAAAAACAATTTTTTCTGTTTTGGATAATTTATCTACCAATTTATCTACCTGATTATCTACCAATTCTTCAAACTTATGTTGCCAATTATAAGGTATAGTTACTTTTATTGATTCGTCAGATAATTCAAAAATATTCTTTCCATATGTTGAAACAAGTAGTGGCATTCCTTTTCCTGTTCTTTCACTTAGATGAGTAGCTAAAAATATTGATGATAAATCTTCGTTCACAGGAATACTATTACCTTTATAAAAACCTTCGATAGTTTGCCTTGGAGCAAGTTTAGAAAATGAAATTATTTCAACTCTATCATTATAAAATGTTACCATCGGCGAAACCCTTCTTAACCAATTATTATGAATAAATGCATTCTTCAATGCTTCATTAAAGCATTCTTGATTAAATAGTGGTACATCTTCCCTATATCCTTTATCAAAATGTTCAATTGATTTTGTCATATTAATTGAATCAGAATAATCTATAATTCTATCTATAACTGAAACTAATGATTGATTTCCAAATTCTTTTACTGAAAAGAGTCTATCAGCTTTTGTGACACCTGAAAAAATTGAAACTCTAACTGGGATTTCACCATTATCAGCCAAAAAACAAGCAAGCATATTGAAGCCTCAAATTATTCTGAGACTTGAATTATTAAGATGGTGAGCCATAGAACGGAATCGAACCGTCGTCTGCTGCTTGGGAAGCAGCCATAATGACCATTATACGACTATGGCGTATATTCTATTTTAGAATAGAATCTAATATAGGATATATTTCTTCTTCATTTGAATAGAGATATACTTTAAAGTAGTCATCTCCTGTTAACATTGCTGATAAGAGTCCTCTATCTTTATTAAAGAATATATAAACAGGGATGTTCTTCTTTTCTGCGTATGCTAGTTCATACCCTACACCAAGTGATGGGTTAGAACATTCAGCTATTACAAGATCTGATGATTCTAACCATTCTATATCTCTAGCATATATTTCTTTTTGAGCGTTAGGTTTAGTTTCAAGTGAACTTTTAGATGGATCACCTATATGTTCAGTTAAGACTATATCGGTTTTACTAATATAGTCTATTATTCTTTTATATAAATCAGCGTCTCTTCTTCCGCCTCTTATTGATCCTGCAAAATATACTCTTTTGTTCACTTATTTTTCCTCTATATTATTATAACAAATTATTTCTTAATTTTAGGCATATATAGTTTAGATAATATATAATTAGTTAATCTAGAAGGTAATAATTTAATTAAGAAAGATAATAATTTATAATCAAAACCTACCGCTACTCTAATAGGTGGGTTTTTCCTTTTAGATACTTTATATACTGCTTTCGCTACTGATTCAGGAGATTTACCATTCTGTTCATCTCTAGCCATTTTATTTATGCTTGCGTCACAAACATCATGATATACTGAATCAGTTGGATTATATGTGTTTCTAGCGCTTGTAAAGCCTGTTTTAGTATCGCCTGGTTCAACTAAACATGTTTTAACATTAAATTCTTTCATCTCGATTCTTAATGATTCAATATACGCTTCTAAAGCGAATTTACTAGATGAATAATGTGACTGCATAGGAATAGTAACTATACCAGCGACAGAGCTAATTGCGATTACTAATCCTTTTCTCTTTTCTCTTAATATAGGTAAAGCGTATCTACAGACATTTAAAGAACCAAAATAATTAACTTCCATCTGTTTTTTAGCGAGTTCAATAGGCATGGTTTCTGCTGCACCAGCTATACCCATACCATGAGATAATACTAATATATCTATATCTTTAATCTCTTTAAATACTCTTTCTATAGATGTTATATCTGTAACATCCATTTTCATGTATCTAATAGAACCATTATTTATTGAAACTATTCTTTCTTCTACATTTCTAGATACACCAATTACGTTATATCCTCTACTAGCGAAATAGTTAACAATTGAGTTTCCAATACCGCTAGATGCGCCTGTCACAAATACATTTTTATAATTATTTTTCATTATTTAGTTACTCTTTCTATTTTAGTGATGCTTATGGGTTCTTCTGGAAAATCAGTAAATGAAGAACTGATTGCGACAGTTTTAACTTTAGACAAGACTATAACATTATTTAAAGATTCTATATCAGCACATCTACCAAATGCTGCATAATTTCCATCAAGATGGTGTGAATCAGCGCTACAGATAAAGAACTGAGATGATGCGCTATTATAATCAGTAGCTCTCGCCATTGATAATACACCAGCTTCATGAAGTAGATTATTTGTATAACCATTAGCGCTAAATTCACCTACAATAGTTTTTGATTCTTTATGTTTTAAAGCATTATTTTCTATATAGAATCCACCACCTTGAATCATGAAGTTTGCGATTATTCTATGGAAGATAGTTCCATTATAATAGTTAGAATCTACTAATGATAAAAAGTTATTGACGGTTCTAGGAGCTACCTTTGGATATAGTTCTAAATTTATAATCATACCATTAGATAGATACATAGAAACCTTTGGATCTTCTACTATTTCATTAGTTGTAGTATTAGTTGTAGTTTTCTTTTCACAAGATATAAACATAAAACTAGATAATACAACTAATGATAATATTATTATTCTTTTAAACATATATTTACCATCCTATAATAAATAGATATTGTTCTTTTTAAGTTTTTCTATTTCATCTTCATTCCAAATAGATACTTGTACTTCTCCTATATGAGCTTTTCTTAAAAAGAACATGCATAATCTTGATTGTCCTATACCACCACCAATTGATAATGGAAGTTCATCATTTAATATGCTTTTACAGAAACTATTTTCTAGTTTATATTCTTCATTCTTTTCTTTTAATTGTTTAACTAAAGAATCTTTATCTACTCTTATACCCATACTAGATAATTCTAGTGCCATATCATATAAAGAATAATAAACTAGAATATCACCATTTAAATTCCAATCGTCATAGTCTGCGGCTCTTGTATCATGAGACAAACCGTCTTTTAGTGGCCAACCTATATGATATAAAAATACTGCGCCATATTTCTTAGTTATTAGGTTTTCTCTTTCTTTTCTAGTATTATTTGGATATAAATCTTCTAATTCTTCTGTAGATATAAATGTTATATCGTCAGGCAATACTGGTTTAAATTCATTATATTTATTATATATTTTTAACTCTACTGATTTTATCACACTATAAATATCTTTGACTGTTTCTTTTAGATATTCTATAGTTCTCATCTCTTTAGTAATAGATTTCTCCCAGTCCCATTGGTCAACATATACAGAATGAATATAATCTAAATCTTCATCTCTTCTAATTGCGTTCATATCTGTATATAATCCTTTACCAGTCCAGATAGAATATTTATGTAGAGCCATTCTTTTCCATTTAGCAAGTGATTGAACTATTTCAACATCTATTCCAACTGATGGAACATCAAATTTAACTGGACGTTCAACGCCACTTAAATTATCATTTAATCCTAATTTAGGATCTACAAAAAGCGGCGCAGTAACACGCATTAAATTTAATTTATTTTGAAATTCTATTTGAAATGAATCCTTAACAAATTTAATTGCCTTCTGTGTTTCAAATAGATCTAATACTGATTTATATTCTATATTATATGGTGTTTTATTCATAGTGTTCCTCTTTCATACAACACTAGAGATTATAGATGAGTAATTAATATTTTTCAATATTAAAGTGTCTCATAAGACATCTATATAATAATCATATTTTTGGATTTTTTTATTAAAAGAATGTATAATAACTAATGGAAAAAGGAGCAATAAAAAAATGAAGAAATTTAAAACTATACCTATTACACTAATTACTGGATATCTAGGAAGTGGTAAAACAACATTAATAAACTATTTACTTAAAAACGCTTCTGGATATAAGATGGCTGTAATAGTTAATGATATTGGTGAAGTAAACATCGACGCAGATTTAATTGAACATGGTGGAGTTGTATCTGGAAAAGATGATAACTTAGTAGCTCTACAAAACGGATGTATCTGTTGTACACTTAAAAAGGATTTAATGGATCAAATAACTGGTTTAGTAAATGAAAGAAAATTTGATCATATCTTAATAGAAGCGTCAGGTATTTGTGAACCAGTTCCAATCGCACAAACATTACAATTTATGGAAGATCAATTTAAAAAGAATGGTTTACCACTCTATTGTAAATTAGATGCGATTGTATCAGTTACTGATGCGGTAAGACTCGCTGATGAATTCGGTTGTGGTAAGGTTTTAGAAGAAGCTAAACGTGGTGAAGAAGATATTGAAAACTTAATCATACAACAAATTGAATTCTGTGACGTTATTATCCTAAATAAAGTATCTGATGTCACTAAGGAACAATTAACTAGAATAAAAGAAATGATTAGAACACTTCAACCTAACGCTAAGATAATTGAAGCAGATCATTGTCAAGTTAATCTAGATGATATGTTAGACACTGATCTATTTAATTTTGATAAAGCTTCTACTTCTGCAGGATGGATTCAAGAATTCGAAAATAGAGAAAATGAACATGACGCAGATGAAGATGATGACGATGATGACGATCACGATCATGAACATCATCATGACCACGATGAAGAACATGAAGAACACCATCACCACCACCATCACCATGAACATGGAATTGGCGAAAATGATGATGAATCTAACGCTGAAGAATATGGTGTAGGAACATTCGTATATTATAGAAGACGTCCATTTGATAAAGATAAATTTGAAGAATGGTTATCTAACGACTATGGAAGAATGGTTATTAGAACTAAAGGTATTGTATATTTTGAAAAAGAATACGATACTATCTATATGTACGAACAAGCAGGAAAACAAAAATATCTATCTGAATATGGACAATGGTACGCTGTAACATTATCTCAAGATGATGTAGAATACTATTTAAAGAATGACGAAAACTTTAGGCATGATTGGGATATGAAATATGGAGATAGAATGATTAAGCTCGTATTCATAGGCCAAAACATTGATAAAGAAAGAATCAAAAACGAGTTAGATAAAATATAATATTTATGACTGTTAAGGACTTAAACTTAACAGTTTTTATTTTTCAAAACACCGAATATATTTCTTTCAAAACACCGAAAATTATATTCAAAATAAATGGGAAAAGACTACCATTATTCTTATAAAAACACCTCAAGAAAGCCTCTCGAGGTGTTAGTCATAATTATATAATTATCCTATTTTCTCATTTATTTAAATATGAAATAAATATGATTAAAATATATATTTTTCTATTTTTTAAGATTTAATGCATTATTAAACATTTTAAAAGTTTACTTTTCTATAAAGATTTCGTATAATTTATCCGTTATTTTAAAGGAGTTTCTATGAAAAACATTTTGAAAACTATACTATGTGTAATTGTAACTATAACTTTATCTATACTTGGATTTGCGCTTAGTGGAGAAAGCTTATCTAATACACAATCTGAAATATTAAAAGTATTATTAATCATTTGTGGTTCAAGCGCATTATATTGTTTCGTTGTAGGTGAAATCGCTAGAAACAATTCACAAATGGATAAATTATGGAGTCTTCTTCCAATCGCTTATACCTGGGTTACTACATCGATGGCTGGCTTTGATTTAAGATTAATAGTATATTCAATAATAGTTACTTTATGGGGAATAAGATTAACATTTAACTTCGCTAGAAAAGGAGCATACAAACTTAAATTCTGGGAAGGTGAAGAAGATTATAGATGGGAAATATTAAGAAAAACTAAATATTTTAAATCTAGGATAGCGTGGGCTGGATTTGATCTATTCTTCATTTCAATTTATCAAAACGCACTAGTGCTCGCTATGTGCTTACCAATCTTAGCGTGCGTTGGGTCTAATAAACCTTTTGGAGCGTTAGATGTAGTCGCAGCTATACTAGCGTTATCAGCGCTTGCTTTAGAACTCATCGCAGATGAACAACAATGGAAATTCCATAAAAATAAGAAAGCGTTGTTAATAGAAGGCAAAACACTAAATGAACTAGAAAGTCCATATAACTTAGGATTTAATACAACTGGACTCTGGGGATATATGAGACATCCAAACTATCTTGGTGAACAATCTATTTGGATTATGTTATATATATTCGTTATTGCGAGTGGAATGACTAATTATCTAATATTTAACTGGACTCTATTTGGACCAATGTTTATAGTACTACTATTCCTTGGAAGTTCTACATTTGGTGAATCTATTTCAGCTAAGAAATATTCAAAATATAAAGATTACCAAAACCAAGTATTTAAATATTTACCAATTAAAAAATATCATGAATAGAAAAAAAGACTGTTAACCAATCAATTAAGCTATGAAAGTTTAATGGTTAACAGCCTTTTTTAATTGTTTATGTCTTTAATGAAATATTTATGTATTGAATTAGAATATTTCATCAAGTCTAGAGTTCCATATTTATTTATCCACTCGTTATCTATAAATCCAGCAAATGTATAAAGTTTTGATACATTGTATTTATCATAAAACTTAAAGTCTTCTTCTAAAACATGTTCATCTAATTCTAATCCTTTTGCGTTAGCTCTATTCCATTTACAGAAATAAGAGACATCTAAATAATATTCTAAAATATATACTTCTTTATTAAATACCTTACAAAGTTTATCTAAAATATTTTTATTATTCTTGTTGTTTCTATCGTCATTACTAGAGATTGATACTAAGTGGTTTCTATCGATTGGCGCAAATTCTAAAAATAAATCTTTATCTACTTTTAAATTTGGCACATCTAAAGAATCTTGATAAGCTAAATAACTATTTTTCGCTTCTTTATTAAACCTTTTTAATCCTTTTAAAATTGTAGATGAAATAATTAAATTTTGATCAGCAGGTGAATATTTTTTACATTTGTCACAATGACAATAACTATTCAAAGAATCATCAGCCCATATTTCATAATGATTTGATTTTTGATTCAACTTTTTTGCGAGTTCATAAGAGGATTCTTCTACATATTTAAGAGCTTCTTTATTTGAAACACAAAAATTCCAATCATTTGTTCTTGTATTATCTTTATTGACTCTAAAGTAGTCCGGATGTTCATTAAAAAGTCTTCTTGGAAGAAGATAATCTACTGCATGAATTGGAAAAGTATAATTAAAGCCTCTAATTTCTGCATCCTTTAATAATTTTTTTGTTTTTTCTTCTTCTAGCCATTCTAAAAGACCAGATACTCCACCGCATTGATAAAGCGTGTGTATTCCGATATTTTTAATATTCATTTTTTCTAAGATATCAAGCCATTTATCATCAATATCTTGATAACATAATATTATTCCTGCGTTTCTCATGATTATTCCATATTTAAAAAATGTGTAATTCCTTTGATAATATCTTTAGTGTCGTTATCCTTAACAACCACAAATGTTGATAGATGTTTAATTCCATTATTCTTATAGAACAATAAATCGTTTTTAACTTTTGAATCATCCATTAAATATCTATCAAAATCATAACTTAAAAAATATTCTAAAACATGTATATCGTTATATCTTTTGTTAAGATTTAAAAACTCGTTTCTAGATCTTTCGTTTTCCTTGTTAGTAATAGGTAAATAATGATTTTTAATAAATGGAGCATATTCTATAAAATAATCATCATTTAATTCAATGTCAAGATCAGAATTACCATATACTAAGAATGATAATTTAGCATTTTTATTATATTTTTTTAAACCTTTTAGTATTGAATCATAAATAATTTTTTGTTGTTCAAATTCATTATATTTTTTACATTTATCACAGTTACAAATAGCTTTTTTTCCTAGATTATCATCAACATATAAATGATAATAATTTGATTTTTGTTTTAAAAACTTAGCTAATGTATATGAGTTATTCTCTACCATTTTTAATGCTTCATTTGAACTAACACATAAATTATAGTCATTGACCCTCTCTCCATTTTCATTCATTCTAAAAAGTTCATGATGTTCATTTATTAATTCTCTAGGAACCAAATATGAAACAATATGAAGATAGTGCTCAACATTTATAAAATTACTCTGGATTTCATCAATCAAATTTCTATTATTATCAATGAAATTAAAGTAGTCTTTATAGTTAGATTCATAAGGATTAAAATGAAAACCAATAGATCTTACTTTTTTATTTGAAATAATAGAGTCAATTATTTCTTTATTAATATTTTGATATATAAGAGTTATAGTTTTTTCCATATCAACCCTGAATTTTTAAATTCTTATATGACATAGATGCGCCAGATGAATAGAATCCAAATCTACCACCTACAAAAACCATATCATCAACAAATTCTAGTGGTTTAACTTGATTCTGACTATTTGTTACTTCTACTTTTATAGTATTTCCATTTTTTGTGATTTTTACATGATTCCATTCATCTAGATTTAGCTGTAATCTAGTAGCGGCTGCGTTTGAATCAGTATGTGTATAATTTAATTTTTCTATCTTCATCATTCTTTTGCTGAAGGAAATATAATACCCTTGAATATATTTATAATCTTCAGTTACATAAGGCGAATTTGAATATCTTGCGCCTTCAATAATAAATCCAGAATTAAATATACTATCACCATTTAATCTAAAGTCGCATTCAACAGTATAATTATTTAAAGAATTATCACCAAAGAATACTAACGATCTACTTCCCTCTTTACAAGTTAAAGAGCTTTTTTCATCAGTTTCTTTTCTTTCAAATCTCCATAATGTTTTTTGATTCATACCATAAGATGGAGCTGACTCAAGCGTTTCGTTATAGTTGAATGTTGATGATGAATCTTTATTAAAAGTAAATGAAATAAATTCGAATTCATCTTCTAAACAAATAAATGATATCTGATGAATTCCTTTTGAAATAGGGATTCTACCAATATAGGTTTTAATTAAAGATTCATTGTTTGATGGGTTAATATTTGGTATTTCTAAAACATATACCTCACTACCATCAACTCTTACACCTATTTTCTTTCCTCCCATTTCTTTATTTAAAGTCATGTAAAGAGCTTTATATTCATTATCATTATTAAAATCAACAATATATGTAGCACAGTCACCTGGATTAGAAAGATTCATCTTTCCTATTCCAACGTACTTTGAATTATATTCAGATTTATCAATTGTTTTAAATCCGCTATCACCATTAAATATAGATCCGCATCCTTCATAAATACCCGTAGGTAAATAACTTTCTGCGCCTATATTTATAAAACTTTGTTTAGGTTCAAGTTTATCGCTTAAACCCTTAGCAACATTGCTGACTGCGGTATAAGATGGAGTAAATTTTGAAGTATATATGTATCCCATTTTTCCAGTTTTTCTATCAATACTTACATCTTTAATCTTGAGCAAGTTATCAAAATATACATCAATCTTTGAATCTTTTATAGCAATTCTAATTGTTTTATGTAAGTCGACCGCATCATAATCTCTTACTATTGTTCCAGTCGATAACGATATTATTTCATTATTTTTTACTTCATTTAATAATATCTTTTTATTTTCAATATCAACATAAACGTACTTATAATTATTTGAATCTACATAGTCAAAAACACATTTAGTATCAGCTCCAATATAGTTAAATTCCATTGATAGAGTTCCATCAAACTCATCTTTAGTTAACAATGAACCTGCACTATTAATGAAATTTGAATCACTCATAGGATCATAACTATATAATGTTGGCATTTTTGGAGTTACTGCGTGGTATTGGCTTTGAGATGTATCCATACTAGCACCATTAAAAATCAATCTATCAATCGCAAAAGTACAATTTGGTCCTGATGAATTAACTGAGAAATAATGATAATAAAGTGAATCCATGTCAGGTCCTAATAGAGATGTTGCGTGTCCTAGAGAATAGAAAGTATCTTCTGTTTCGCATCCCATTGGAAAATCAATTCCTTGTGTGAAACCTGGAGCTTGAATTTTAGATTCTTTTCCAAAATTATTTTTCCAAGAATCATCTAATGCGACTGAATAATGTGTTAAATACCCTGGACTTAAAATGTTGCTGCCTGTATACATTAGATAATACATTCCATTTCTTTTAAATATTCCATTTCCTTCAGTCCAACCACCAACATTAGATTGATCTATATTAATATAACTATTTTCATCATAACTAACCAAATCCATTGAAGGCATCTTAAATGCTCTTATACCTGTGAAATAGCTATCACCTCTTGCGGACATAAAATATACATCTTCGCTATCGTCAATAAATATATCACAGTCAATATCTAATGTAGTTCCCGCTATTGTATAACAGTCCGGAGATAAATCTTCATTGTGAGATACAAATGTGAAAGGCCCAATAGGGCTATTAGATTCTAATATATAGTTTCCCTGAGCTATTATTGAGTTTTTAACATATACATATAGATAAAACTTGTTGTTATATTGGCTAACACAAGGAGGATATGTAAAATATAGTCTATTGTCTTCTGCTACTTTTCCTTTTGAATTAATTCCATTATCAACTGGTTCCCAATGCATTAAATCCTTAGATTGATATGCATAAATACCAGTTCCAAGATAATTTGAAGAACCAAGATACATATAATACATTCCATCATATCTAAGAATAAAAGCATTTCCAGATCCATAAACGCCTTGGTCAGGTAAATGTTTTTCTGATTCTTCCTTATTATAATATGCGTTATATTGGAAATTATCATAATATGAGGCAGCGTAATTAGGCGCTATAAAATTATCAAGTGGCTTAAGAGACACTTCTTTTTTTATATTTGTTTTTGTATTACTGCAACCACAAATCAATATTAAATTACAAATTAATATAATAATACATCCTTTACGCTGCCACATATTTACACCTCTATTTCTTAATTATTCAATAGTTATTTTAACGAAATTTGCAACACCAGAATCAAATGCGAGTGGTGCGCCATCTACATTTATACAGTTATAAACTGAATATAAGTTTCCTGACGAATCAGTAACATATTCAAAGAACTGTACTCCAAATTGAGTTGTGTCTTTAGTTATACCAAGAGCTGATAAAGTTTCAAATGAATAGAATAATTCTACTGTTTTTTTATCTTCGTTTGCTACTTCACTTGCTTGAATACCAACTGTAGTAGGATTTACATAGTTTCCTTGCCAGTTCCAATCGCCATATGTCTTATGGTCAACTGTTCCAAAACCTAAAGCATATAAATCTGTTGTTCCGGCATTTGTTTCTAAGTTGCCAAACATCACACCATATCCGAATGTTGAAGCTAAAGGTGTAGAGTTAATTGTTATTTTTACGCCTTTGCTAAAAACTTCTAGTTTGATATTTGCCTTGCTTTGTCCAAATTCTTCAAATTCTTTTGTAACTGCTGGAGTTTCAACTTTTTCTTCTGCAAATTGGAATTTATAGAAGTTACCTACTCCACCATCAATCGCAATATTGTCTTGAGTATTGTAGATACCGAATTGTGCACCATTTGTATTTACTACTTCAAATAACAAAACACCAATTTTTGTTGTTTCATCTGTAATTCCAAGAGTTTCATCAGTAAACTCAAATGAAGAAATCATATATTCATCTTTAAGTTCTCTTGATACAGTTGCGCCAACTGCTGATGGTAATTTATATTCCCATAGCCAGTTTCCATATTCTTGGAATGCAATATTACCAGTTGTTGCGAGTAATACAGAATAATCAGTTCCTGGTAAATCTAGACAAGCACCATAGCCAAATGAATTATCATCTTCGGCAGCTTTATATACAATCTTTACTCCTGTTTCAGTTTTAATGACAGTTACATCAATTTTATGCTCACCCAAAGCTTTTAGTTCATATCCATTTAGTTGTTCAATTGCTGTATTTTCGTTTTTCTTGTCATGACATCTAGTACATTCTTCATGTTTAAATCCAGTTTCTGTTACTGTAGCTTCTTTATCTACTATCCATTGATAATCATGTCCTAGTGCATCAATAGTTTCTTGAGCAACTAATACAGCATTACATACTGAGCAATGTTTGCCTTCAGTTTTACCAGTTTCTGTACAAGTAGGTGCTACTGCAGCATCTACTACTTCAGTGTGGCCTAATGCAGCTACTTCTTCAGTTCTTGTTTCACCACATTCACATGTGTAAGTTCTAACACCTTTTTCTGTACATGTAGGTTCAGTAGTTACTACTCCTTCATTCCATACATGTTCGTGTTCTGTTGTAGGTTTGTCTGTTGGTGCGTCAGTTGGCGCATCAGTTGGTTTTTCAGT
>CALCVH010000004.1 GCA_937907585.1 uncultured Bacillota bacterium
CTAAAGGAAGTTTGTTGTCGAAGCCTTGTGGAACACCATCATAATCAGAAAAAGATCCAACGTGTGACGCTTTAAGTGCGGTTCCCCAAGTTTTATTAATTTTATCTGGTTCGCTTGTGTGAATACCTTCAATGCTTTGATTGTTTGCGCCTGCTCTACCAGATACTGTTGTGTTGTATTCATTAGAGTCAGGTCTATTTGATGTTTTAAATATCACATATTTATCTTTATTATTAACATCACGGATAGTAACTTCAAACGATTCAAAATCAGAGTCAGAATATTCATGACCATAGTTTGGTTCGCCATATGGTTGAACTTTGGTTGGAACAATAAACCATTCTAAGATGTTGAAGTATTTAGTTAGATTATCTCTATTTAGATGTGTTTTAAATGTAAATACAGTATTAGATGATTGAGTTCCTAAAACTAAAACTTCATCTATTGTATTTACAGTATCTATGGTATCTGAATGGTTATTGATATTGTAGGTATCAAATAAAGGATCTATCTTTTTAAATTCTACTGTTCCTCCGCTTGTATCAACTATATCATCACATGTAAGAACATCTTCTGTAATAGCTGTATCAGCATTAACAAATAAACTTATCGGTATGATAACTGAACATAGAATGATTAATATTAAGAGAATTATTCTTTTTTTCATATTTCTTCTCCTTTACTAGCCCTTAAGTCCACCTAAAGTGGCTGTACCTACTATCTTCTTTTTAAATGTTAAGAAGATAATGATAATAGGAAGGGCAACCAGAATGCAGGCTGCCATAATGTATGGGACACCAGTAGTTTTATTACCAGCTCCTGGGAACTGGAAGGTATATAAGGCATATGCTGCTGTTGGATAACTTGGGAAGTAAATTAATGATGCTTGCCAGTCGTTCCAGAAAGTAATGAATTGTAATAATACTAAAGCAAAGAATGTTGGTAGTGCCATTGGAAGCATTATTCTAGTAAAGACACTAAAGTTTGATGCTCCATCAACAAATGCTGCTTCTGCATAAGACCAGCTTATGCTTTTAAACATCGCGTAGAAGATTAAGAAGTTAGTGCCACCAAAACATATCTTCATAAGATAGATTCCCATCATATTATCGTAGAAACCTAGAGCTCTCATTATTTGTAGTTCGGATGGAAGAGTTCCAACAACTGGTAATATCATATTGATAACCACAATAGAATAAATGATCTTACCAACTAAACACTTATACTTCGCAACAACATATCCTACAACACAGTTAGTAAATACCATGATTGTTGCGCTTATAAACGCATATAAGAATCCATTTAAGAATAGTTCAGGTAAATACGCTTCACGAGTACCTTGTATTGTTACAGATAAGGCTTTGAATACATCAAGATAGTTTTTAAATAGCCACTTCTTAGGAAGTCCAAACGGCGATGAAATATATTCAAGTCTCGCTTTTAATGATGTTAAGAATGTCCATCCAAAAGGAACTATTAAAGTGATTGTATAAACAACTAAGATAATGAAGATTATTATAGCAAATGGGGATGTTAGAATATTTCTTTTTTTCATAAGCGCTCCCCCTAGAACTCTGCCCCTGGCCCATATTTTTCTAGTAAGTGTTTAACAAGTAAAGTAATAGGCGCAGCAACAATAGTGAATACAACACCAAAGGCACTTGCGTATGGATAGTTAGCTAAAGAGGAGTTTTCTCCAACAACCTTAATAAACGTATAATATCCAAGCGTGCTAATATCTTGCGGAGCGAAGTTGCCATAGAAGTTATATATAAAACATTGATTTGTAAATAACCCCGCAACACCCGCAACTATAAATACAGTAATAGTTGGGAAAATTAATGGGAATGTGACAAGCCAAAACTCTTTCCATAAAGAGATGCCTTCTAGTTTGCCTACTTCGATCAAGTCTTGTGGGATTCTCATCATCGCACCAATATACAAAATGATATTAGCTCCTAAATTTACCCAAATATTATAAAAAAGCATTACACCTAATTTTGTTTCGTCAAAGAAAACATTAGGAACGTTTAGCTTTCTCCATTCACAATACAAAGGAATAATTTTATCCACAAAGTATTTATACATTAAAGTCATTATGATAGTAGATAGCATTTGTGGTAAAAACGCCATCACTTTAAAGAATTCTGAACCAGGAATCTTTTTATATATTAAATATGTTGTGAAAATGGAGACTGGTAATGTAATAAACAAACCTACTAAATAAAAGATAAAAGAGTTTTTAAATGAATAAATTACTTCTGCATCATGAAATATATTGTAAAATACCCTTCTAAAATTGGTAAATCCAGCAAATCTATAAACTCCTGAATCATATTCCTTTAGTGATAATAATATTGAATTAAGTTTTACTCCAATATTGAAAACACAAAAGAAAATAATAGGTATTATCAGCATACAAAAAATAAATATTATTCTTTCTTTTTTACCAGCAAGTCCTCCACCTTTTTTCTTTCCTATATCTTTCATTATTATTCACCAGAATAAATATTTCTCCAGTCTGATTCTCCACCAGTTCTTAATGCGCTTAAATATTCATCAACAGTAATATTTCTTGTTTCACTATTTTTAAAGTTATTTAATGGGTTATTTAAAACTATACCATTAGATGTAGTACAGCTCCATTCCCAACCCATTTCATCAAAGTAACTATAGTTTTTAAAGATTAAAGGGTTATCGCATAGGTTATAACAAACATCACTAGATTTAGATGCTTCCCACATAGTTCTATAGTAATATGGCATTTGAGCTAAATCATCTTCACTTAACTCATAATTCATAAATCTAATAATTCCGCATGATCTAGTACAAATTGATAATGCTTCATCAGAATTTAAATATGCGAGGAACTTCTTACATGCTTCTGGTTCATTAGCGTTCTTTCTAATAGCAATACATGAACTAGCAGATGATAAGAAATATGTAGTCTTAGTTGCTGTTGCATCGCTAAACCATGGGAAAGGCATAACTCCAAAGTGTCTATCTTTATAATCATCAGACATATCAGCCATTTCAGTTAAAGTGTTCTTAGCTTCGTTATACCAGTGTCCGCCATCAATGAAGAAAGCGATTGGTTTACCGTTTCCGTGTTTAGAATTTTCAATACTCATTAAGTAAGTATCTTGCGCTGTTAAGAAGTCCATACTCGCAGCGCCAGCTTGTGAATCATAGTAACCACCTTCAATTAGATCTTTCGCAAATTGAAGAGCGTCTTTTTTACCTCTTGTATTTCTAAGTAGATAAGCATTAGCTTTAGTAATTGTAGTTGGCGAATCATCTCCTTCAAAAGTATATGAACCTTCCATAAACTTAAAGGTGTTAAATACTTCTATACCATCTTGCGCTATAGACATAGCGTGAGCGAAGTGTTGAGTATATCCGTTGATTGATGACCAAGTAAAAGGAATAATATTATTTTTATTCATTCTCTTCAATAATTCTTGGAACTCTTCATATGTAACTGGTAGACCATCATCATAAGTTCCCTCTATTCCATCTTGTCCAACGCTCAAGTCTCCAGATAAATTGCACCAAGAGCCATCCTTAGCGATAAATAATCTCTTGCTATTGAATAAATCTCTATCATAGTTTAATGAATAGAAACCACCGCCAAATGGAACGTTATAATATTTACCATCATAACTCTTACAATAGTCATTCATATCGCTCCATATCTTACTTGCGATAGTTTTAGTTTCAGTAACAGGAATTAAAGAATCTGAAAGATATTCATTTAAAGGTGTTGTTAAAACATCTGTTATATCCATAAACTTATCGTTATCTATAAAATCATATAGATTTACTGATGTATAATACATATCTTGTGGAATAACATCAATCTTTCCATAGAGTGTACTACCTGAATATGATTTATTGTAATCGACAACAACGTGGTATTCAGGATACATTTGTTCAAACTTCTGAATAGCTAAATCTAACCATTCTCTTCCCCAACCACCTTCGTAACATCCAAAATTGATAATAGTTTTGCCTTCGTATTTGTTAGATGTTGTTGTACAACCTAAAAGTCCAAACACGATACAAGCACTAAGGATAAATGTGATAAATAAACGAGATATCTTTTTCATACTAATACTCCTTTTTCATTTTTATATTTCTTACTCTTAAGATAACTGCGATAGAGCTTAATAGGATAATTAAAGTTAATACGCTAGATGAATAGATAGATGATGAACATCCTTTATTCTTAACTGTAACAGTATATGAATTAGTAGAGGTGTTGCCTACCACATCAGTCGCAACTATTCTAACTTCATAATTTCCGGCTTGAGATACATCAAATCCATCATTATAAATAGGAACTATCTCACCATTTAAATAGACTGTAGTTTTAACTTCAATTGATTTATTAGAATTGTCTTTTATAGTAAAGTTGTTTACTGATACAAAATCACCGAGCTTACAGCTTACATTTGAACTACCTATTATTATTTCTGGAGCTTCATCATCAATGATTTTGCATTTATATTCATATGTTTGATTAGTGTTATTAATTGAAACTGTATAGATGATTCTATAAGTACCTAAATCTTTAGGTGTAAACTTTGAATCAACTACTTCTATTTCTTCATCATTAAATAATACTGATAGAGTTCCACTAGAAATAGTGTTATTGTATAGGTCTTTAGCTTCAGGCATAACAAGCGATACTTCATGACCTACACTACCGATTAAATCTTCAACTTCAGTAAAGTTTACAACTGATTCCTTCACAACGAATAATATGTTCTTCTTAATAGTAAAGCCTTTATCTGTTTCAATCTTTGCGGAAACATAATAATCTTTTAGTTCGTTTAAAGCGATTGTTAGAGTGTTTGAATTATATGAAGTAGTTGAATCAACTAATGTTACGCCCGCTTCATATACTTCAACAGTGAAAGCTGATTCAGAAGTGAAGTATCCTTTTGGAATAGAAATGATGCTTCCTTTAAGCGCTAGAACACGTACAGTATCATCAGTAATGTTACATCCATTATCTAAAACAGTGTTCTTAGGTACATCTTTAATAGTAATTACTGGTAAGTTTTCAAATACCATAATATTTCTATATGCTTCTAAGGTTATATCTGAATAGGTATAAACGTATTTAATATTATAAGAACCATCACCATTAATATAGTTATCTTTATTGTATGGTTTATATTCTCCTTCATCCTTGCTCATAAGGATAGAAACACTTGTTGGTGATACTACATCTCCTGTAAAGACATTCATGATATAGTAATCAGAGTTTAGTGGTCTTGTAACACTACTATAATCACTAATTACTATTGATTCAGCGAGTCCTTCTTTTATCTTTAAACAGTATTCAGAGACATTATAGTTTTTAATGATTGTAGTTTTTCTTCCTAGTAAATCTATAGATGTATATGTAAATGTGTATTCTCCTTTAGATTCAAACTTATAGTTTAGATTTTCTGCATTATCTAAATTTAATACCTCAACGCCATCTTTTTCTATTTTGAGATTAACATTAGGCAGTTCATCTTGAACATTATTAGATATCGTATATCCTGCATCAATACTTTCATATAGAACATATATTCTATCAACGCCTTTAGGTTTTAATATTGTTCCACCTTCAGACAATACTTCAAATGAATATTTATATGATGTAGGAGTGTTGTATACAGGATCTACTAAAGAATAATAAATGTTGTATTTACCTACTTTATCAGGAGTATAGGTCATTCCTCTTTCGTAATCTCTTAAAGATAAAACAACATTTCCTAAAGAATCTTCTATCTTAACTTTTCCATTATAAGTTTCAAAGTCATATGAATTACCTTCTGAGAAGAATAGTGGCTTAGGAATTGGGAATTCAACATCTTTTACTGCTTTAGTGTTGTTTTTAAGATAGTAGTTATCTACTATGCTTTTACCACCAACAGTCACAAGTAATATTGATGGGCTATCAGTAATCACTTTATTAAAGCTGACTTTGAGTGTTACATCCCTAGGATTATCAAATCCATTCCAAATGGTTCTAACTACATTATCTTTATCATTTCTTATATAATCTGGCTTATCAAAATCACGGATTCTATATCTTCTTTCTCCGCTATTTGATTTTGTATATTTATCTGTTAGAGTCCACTCTTTAGTTGGATCATCATCAGCCCACTTATATCCTGTATCTGCGTATAATGCATTTTCAGTTTTATCATAATAGATGCTGATAACACCATTGCAGCCTCCACTAAAGGTGTTTCCGTTCTTATCATAGAAAGGAAACCACGAATAGTCTGCGCCATATCCATCAAAAGTATATGGAGATATTGCGCTATAAGTATCAGATAGATATGTACCATCATCAGGATCTGCAGAATAGGTAATATTACCTTGGTGTTCACCAAGAAGATCTTGGTTTTCTCCTTTAGCCATAGCGTTTATGTAATAGTATTTTGGAGAATCGGCTTTTCTTGGAGAAAAAGATATTGTCATAGTTTTTCCTTTTGAATCACTTAACGTGAACACTAGATTCTCAAAATCTGGAGAATATTTTGTACCATTACCTCTTTCTGATGGTGTAATCACAAACTGAAAAATAGGTGTTTCTAAGTTGCTTCTTGATAGATTTAAAGATTGAGAAAATGAATTGACATTACTAGAATCAATAGTATATCCAGCATAGTCAACATTATCATAGCTTTTAATCGTAGGAGTGAACTTTTCATCCATTTTAAAATTAAGGCTAGTGCCTATAAGGATTGTTGATGCGATAGATAATAACATTACATTAAATAGTTTCATAACTTATCAACCATCTCCTTTACAAACGAACTGGTTTTCCAGTTCTTATACTCTCATAACATGCATTAATAACCTGCATTGTCTTTTTATGTTCAGACATACTGATAACAGGCTTATACTCTTTGTTATTTCTAATAGCTCTCGCAAATTCTTCTAAATATAATTTTCTAGTTCCTGAAATATCATAAAATCTTGGGTTAACTCGATATTCAAAGTCCTCAAAACGCAATTGTTCTGTTGTATTAGGATTATATAGATCACTAATGATTGCACCTTTAGTTCCAGAAACAGACATTTCAACTTGTACAGCTTTTGGATAATGGCTTAATCTATCTTTTGAGAGAATAACATTATCCTGTTTATATTCTCTATTAGCGTATGAAGGATCAAGTGAAACGATAGTGCCATTTTTAAGTTTACCTATGATATAGACCATATCTTCTACTTTTGATTCTTCTCTCATGTTAGGAGCTACTTCAGCATACACGCTTTCAAACTCACTGTTTGTTATGTATCTAACTAAATCAAATAGATGAGGGTGATCTGTCATCGCGCCGCCTCTAAATCTATTATCATTATCTCTTAACGGAACCACCTTACCATAAGATTCTAAAGGGTCGTTTACCCAAGAATTCCAAAACAATGTAAAATGAGAATAATTTAAAGCGTTTATTGATGTAACTTCGCCAAGAACACCTTCTTCTATTAAGCTCTTAATACGTTCAACAGCAGCATACCAACGCATTTCAAGTTCAATGCTTACTTTGATACCACTTTCTTTTTCTAGTCTTATCATTTCATCATATTCAGCCATATCAAGTGTTGGTATCTTCATCATGATTACGTTTATCTTATTTAATGCGCATAATCTAAATTGATCCATGTGTTCTTTATTACTGCCACCACAAATACAAAGTTCAATTTCAGGATGTTCTTTAATCATTTGAGCATCATCTTTGTAACAATCATATTTATCAAATAGATGCTTGTTCGCATATCTTTCTTCTAACTGATGGCGTTTTTCATCAGATAAAGATACAGCAACGATTTCAAATAAAGGGCTTGATTCAATCGCATCAAACATTCCTGTAACATGACTATTTTTAAAACTCATTATTCCAACTTTTATAGGTTTAAAGTCTTCCATTTAGTCCTCCTATAGAAAAACGCACTCATTTTTGTTTGCGGATTCATAAACTTTTTCGATATAAAACTTGAGTGTTTTATCTCTTTCAATATTCATCTTTATATCTACTTCTTTTTTTAATACTTTATAAATCGCAACAGCTTTTGTCGCATCATCTATCTTTAACCCAAAAAGTTCTAACGTAGAATCGTTATAACAATAAGGGTCAGTATTATCTGTATATAAATATATTGATTGAGGTCTTGTCTTAGTAGAAACAACTCTTGACGATTCCATACCTTCTTTTCCCCAGGCAGTATATCTAGTTTGTTCTTCTGTTCCTTCTTTTAATGATGAACCAAGTTCTAGAAGTGCAACCTTTCCGTTTTCCATTAACAAGGTTGTGTTAATAGCGTTTTTATTAATATACGCTGTTATTTTCTTTATTTTAGAATCTAATACCCATTCAGCAATATCTAATTCTTTATATAGAAAAGCATCTATTCCATAGCTTTTATCGATTAATCCACTAACTTTTAAACTAATGGATCCACCAATATTTTTCTTAGCGTTTCTTGCGACAGCCTCTATCTGAGGGTCTGCTTTCCAGTAAAATAGAGGATATTTATTTCCATCGATAGTAACGATATCGGTCATATCGTTCTTTCCTTTTTCTATGAAATCCCACTTAGATGTTATGTTAATACAGTTTTTATCTAGAAGGCTTAATACTCCTTCTTTTATATTACATATCGTTTTCATGTTTCACCTCTATATAATCTTTTTATTGTTGATTGAGACATTAGAACAATTTTTAATGTTATAATCTTTTAGTTTTTCTTTATTATTGATAGTTAAATTTCTAAATTTAATATTGTTTGCTTTATTATTATCTAAATTGAAGCCATTTATATAGATATATGAATCTGCTTCCTTTTTATAGTTAGCATCTCCACTGTTATATTCAATTTTAATATTTTTAAATGACAGGTTGGATATACTAGTTAGTTCATTTGATGATTCGCCATCATCGTTATAATCAACTTCTCTTATTAAAATACGAGAAATTTTACTATCTAGAACTTTTAAATTATTAATATATCCTCCACGTTTTTTGGTTGTCTTAATATGAAGTCCAAAAAATGAATTAGAAAAATCTGAATCCCATATTTTTATATTTTCTATTCCACCAGATACTTCACTTCCAATAGAAACACCGTGAGACTTTCCTTTATTAATGAAACAAGAAAATATATTAATATTCTTTGATGGAATATTTATAATATTACCTTCAGGATTCTTGCCTGATTTTATGGCGATAGAGTCATCGCCAGTATCAAAAGTAGTATCGAATATAGTGCAGTTAGTTGATGAGTCAGGATTCCATCCATCACCATTCCATATTCCTTTTGATATTATTTTAGATGATAACGTAGTTACATTTTTAGAATATAAAATGTGTACATTCCAAGAAGGGGAGTTAGATAACTCTAGTCCATCAATAATTACATTTTCTGAATTAGTGATGTTTATTAATCTTCCTCTTGTTCTATGTTTGTTTTCAGTATCGCTTGATAGATTCTCTTGATATATGGTTAGTTTATCTCTTTTTTCTTGAGCATCTTTACCATTTATATCTAGAGTGTTAAATAGTAGTTCTTCACCACCACCAACAATCTTTCCGTTTCCACGAATAACTATATTTTTAGTTGTGAATCTATTATCGTGATCTAAATATCCAATATTTATTAAAGATGAATAGCTTTTAGATTCCCATCCCTCAAAACGACTATTTATCATAGGCAAATAATCTTCTTTTTTTGTGCTCCCAAGTAGTGTAGCACCTTTTTCAATATATAATTCTGTATTGCTATGAAGCCGTAAGGCACCAGTTAAAAAGACACCTTTTGGGATTACAACTCTATGATATTTATCACAATCATCAATCGCTTGTTGAATTGCGCTTGTGTTTAATGTTTTAGAATCTCCTATTGCATTATATGGTGATGAGGTTATTACTATATCTTCTTTTTTATGTTTTGTTTTGTATGTTTTTTGTTCTTTTAATATAATTTCTCTATCTTTAGATAGTGAATTGATAGTTAAATTATATAACTTATTTGGTAAAAGGTTTTTAATACGATAAAACGTATTAGTAGTTTCGCCTATTTTAACACCATTTAAAAAGATTTCATACCAAAGTATGTTTTCATTTCTTTTATTCCAATATAAAACAATCTCATCACTATAAGATAAATACTTTAGCATTTGATATCCTTCTTTTAAATAATGTTTTATATCTAGGCGGAATAATGTTCCGCCTAGATATTTTGTTTAGTCAACTATATTAATATAGTTAATCAAAGAATTATTGTTCTTTCTTTCTTAATACGAAAGCAACAGATGATAAAGCTAAACCTAAGAATAATACTAATCCACTACCTACAACGCTTGATTTACATCCCTTCTTAGCAGAAGTAGTTGTTTCAGTTTCTTTAGTTGGTTGTTTATCAGTAGTTGTTGGTTGTTCAGCTGTAGTTGTAGGTTCTTCTTCAGTAGTTGTTGGTTCCTCAACTGTTGTAGTAGGTTCCTCAACTGTAGTTGTTGGTTCTTCTATTGCTTCATATGAAGCATAAAGTGTAGTGTCTTGAGTTAAAGCTTCACCATTATAAGCTGTTGTTAAAGCTTGATCAGTGAATAATCCTTTGAATTCATAGCCTTCTTTGTTATCGAATTGGCTAGCTGTTACTGATGTGTTATAAGCGATAACAATAGTAGCATCTACAAAGTCAGCACTCTTAACTGTAACAATGATTTCTTTAGCAGTATATTTTGCAGTTAATGTGATATCAGAAGTTAATTTAGAACCAAATTCAAACTTTTCAGTACCTAAATACCAAGCTTCGAAATCGAATCCTTCTTTTTCAGGAACTTCTGCGAATGCAGTGATTGTGTCTAATGCAGTAAATTGTTTTGGTGCAATAGTTGTTCCGCCATCAGTATCGAATGTAATTGTGTAAGTAATTACTTCATATTCTGCTTCTGCAGTCATATTGGCTGTAATAGTTGTATCAGCAGCAATGTTCCAACCTTTTGCAGTGTATCCTTCTTTTGCTGGGATTTCAGGAGCAGTTACAGAGCTGAATAATGTTCCATAGTCTACATTTTCAACTGTTGATAAAGTAGTATCGTCTGCTTTGAATGTAACGGTGTATTTATTTATTTCATAAACAGCTTCTGCAGTTGTGTTAGCTGTAATAGCTGTATCAGCAGCAACACTCCAACCCTTAGCTGTACAACCTTCCTTAGCAGGAATCTCTGGAGCAGTTACAGCACTAAATAGTGTACCATGTACAACGTTTTCAACTGTTGAAACAGTAGTATCACCTGACTTGAATGTAACAGTGTATTTGTTTTGTTCGTAAACAGCTTCTGCAGTTAAATTGCCAGTAACAGCAGCGTTATCAGCAACACTCCATCCTTTTGCAGTGTATCCTTCTTTTGCTGGGATTTCAGGTGCAGTTACAGAGCTGAATAATGTTCCATAGTCTACATTTTCAACTGTTGATAGAGTAGTATCGTCTGCTTTGAATGTAACGGTGTATTTATTTATTTCATAAACAGCTTCAGCAGTCATGTTAGCAGTAACAGCTGTATCAGCAGTTACATTCCATCCCTTAACTGTATGACCTTCTTTTTCTGGAATTTCTGGAGCAGTTAAACTACCGAATAATGTTCCTTCTAATACATCATCTAATGTAGATACAGTAGTATCATCTGCTTTATAAGTAACAGCATAACTACCTTTGAATTCTGTATCATAGTAGTGAATTTTGTTGTTTTCATCAGCTTTGAGTGAGTTTCCATCAATTGACATAACGCAGAATCTAGTGAATTCATCTGTACTACGTCTTACTGATCTAGCTACACCTACTGAT
>CALCVH010000005.1 GCA_937907585.1 uncultured Bacillota bacterium
AAATGATATCTCATCTAACTATAATATTGAATTCGTTGAGACTCTTCATCAAGTTAATATCTCTAGAAGATATATCTATATCACTCCAGGTAACATTGTTCATCCATATAGTGGAACAGTTAATACATATGACTTTATGGAGGATGAAAGAAATTATGTATATGGAACTTTAAAGACACTATGTGGTAATGATAAGATTGTGATCAACACTTTATTTACTGATAATTTAGGTAATACTGTTAATCCAGTAGAAGTAGGTAAATACAATATCATAGTAGATGGTTATACATTTACAGGTGATGATGAAAATAACTATACATTTGTTTTAAATGGTCTTGAAAATGGACTTGAAATCACTAAGAAAGAAATAAAAATAACATATAATTATTCAGCTACTGGATTTGAATATGATGGATTAAGTCATAACTATAACCCGTCACTTTATTCATACGCTAGTGATAACTATAAACTTGTAGATGGACATTATATCGTTATGGCGGTGTCATTCAAGAATACATCTACAGGAGAAATCACATCATCAATCATAAATAAAGGTGAATATCAACTCTTATTTGATAGAGATAACACTCATATTTATGATTCATTAGATAATGAAGTTACATCTAACTATTTCATTAATTTTATTGAACCAGACGGTGGAAAGAAAGTAACAATCGCTGATATTACTTTATATATTAAACCAGTAGATATTATTAAGAAGTATGATGGTACAGAATATGGTTATTCATCTAACGAATGGGAATATACTACTTCTAGCAGCAACAGATTACTAGATGAAATTAATGAACATATCTACATTAGTAAAGTAGAGTTCTATACGTTAGAAGATGGTATTTATTATCTAACAAACAATTATACTAACGCAGGAACATATTATGTAAAAATAGCGGAATATACAGTAGATAATTCATCTAACTATGTCATCAATACTGATACTTATGGAGAATTTACTGTAACTAAGAGAGATATGGTTATCAATTTAACTCAAGTCGCTGATGAAACATTTGATTTACAAGTTAAAAATCCATATGACAAATATTCATATGTCTTTGTATCTGGAGATAATATTCTCGCTAATGAACAATTAACAATTTATGTAGATTATTATAATTCGTTAGGAGAAGAAATTAGCCCAGTTGATGTGGGAACATATACATATAAATATAGAACATATAAGGTATTAGATAATCTAAATAATGATTTATCTAATAACTATAATATTACTGTAAATAATGGAAGCGGTTTGAACTTTAGAATTTTACCTGCCTCAATAACAGTAACAATTGTTCCTCTATCTGATATGGTTTATAGAGGTACAACTATTTATCCAAATGTTCAATTTAATTATAACAATAGCGACTGGTACGAAAATGGATGTGTTCTATATTTTGAATACGAGTTCAGACAGGGAGTTAATGTCGTTCAACCATTGAACGCTGGAACATATACTGTACATATCACATCTGTAAGCATCGTTGAAACGGATTTTCAGGATACAGAAATCGACCCATCTTATCATACAGTATCATTATCAAATTATGATATCGATTATACTGATACAGCTGAATTTATAATCAATCCATGTCCAATAAAGATTTCACCTATTGATTATAACTTAAAAGAATATGATGGAATTGAATTTGATTATTTAGCGACTATAGGTAATACATTTAATTACTTAACAAACGCTAGATTCTTTAACGATGATAGAATTGAATTATTATCATTTAATTATTCTGATACTCCTTTATACGCTAAAACATATGATGTTTATATTGGCACTTATTCATTTATTGGTTCAAGCGCTTCTAACTACGCTATAGATATAAGCACTCCTAGCACGCTTACTATTCAGCCTAGATATGTAACAATTGATTTTACAAATTTAAGCGATAAAATTTATGATGGAGTATCTATTACTTATCCTGTAAATGAATATTCATATGTGAATGGTTCTAATGAACTTTTAAGCGGACATACATTGTCATTTGATTATAAGTTTAGAAATATTCTTTACAACGTGATTCAATATGATTTTTCAATCGTTGATGCGGGCGAATATATAGGAACAATCGATAATATCCATGTATATGATGAATTAATGAATAATATAACTGAATCATATAGTATTAATTTAAATAGACAAGATATTCCATTAACTATCTATAGGCGTTCAGTTGAAGCTCCTAGTCCTGATACTACAGAATATTATTATAATTCTAATCCTCAGACTTATAATATCGCTTTATCAGAACTATACACTGTAAACAATAGAACGTTTACAGACGCTGGAACTTATCCTATTATTCTAACTTTAAATGACCCAACCAATTATTATTTCACTATCACAGATGAATATATCTATAATAATCAACCTACAATACTTAATAATGGTAGTGTTCAATACTCTTTCGTAATCAATAAATTAAATGTAACTATTAAACCATTTGATGATACTAAAGTCTATGATGGATTAGCGCACACTTATCCACAATATTATGGAAACGCAGAAGAAGTTATTGTTCCTGGTGCTAATCATTTCTTAAATGATGATCTATCTAAAGTTATGATATATCATACAAATGAAACATTATTAGCCACAAGTATTAAAAATGTGGGAACATATGTAATTACCATATTATCACTTTCATATTTAGATGACTCAATAGAAACAAATTATAATATTTCTTATGAGCCTGCAGAATATACAATCACTAAAGCGAATTTAGTAATAAAGGTCAAAGATTTATCTACTACAGAATTCATATATAACGGGCAAACTCAAAATCCATTAGATTATATTAATAACTTTGATATAATCAGTGGTTCTTTAGGTTTCTATGAATCATTAAAGATCGGTATATCTTATAGTGATGTTCCAAAAAATAGTGGATTATATCAATATAGTTATGATGCGAGTGGAAATATATTCTCATCAAGCGCAACTAACTATGATATAACTTGTACTATAACTGATGGATATTTCACTATTAAGAAAGCTGATATCACATTCTCATATAATAAAGTATTAAATAAAGAATATGATGGTGTTGGATATTTGATAGAACAAATAAGAAGTTATAGTGTTACTAGCGGTATGATCATGCCTGGTGATTCATATATTATGGATATTAATTTATATAATGAATTAGATAATATGGTTAATGTAGCGGTGGACGCTGGAAATTATAGAGTTCGTCACACTATAACATCAGGACTTGAAAACTATAATGTGACATTTGAAGATTATGATTTTAATATTTATAAACGAAACGTCACTATCTCATTTACTAATAATCCAGTAACTACATATAATGGTTCTGAACAATTATTAGATCAATCATATGTTTATGTATCTAGTGGATCATTCGTATCACTAGAATCATTCTACGCACAATTTAAATATATGATTGGATTAGATACAGTATCGCCAATTAACGCAGGTAGCTATACTGTATCAATTGATAATGTATTAATCGATAATGGCTCAATTTTAAATTATAATATCGATTATTCATCTACTTGTACATACACAATTAATAAAAAAGATATAACAATTAAACCTGTATCTATAAGTAAAGAATATGACGGCAATTCTTATGATTATTTAGTTGATAAATCAGGACTGGTTGATTTTGTGGGTAACGGATTATGTGGAACAGATTCAATCATCATAACAGGAATCTCATATTCTCCATCTGATACTAAGAACGTCGGAAATAAAACGATGTCTATTTCTACATATTCAATTAATGGAATTAGTTCTAACTATAATATCCATTTAGAAAGTAGTTCTCTAGAAATAACTAAGAAATCATTAGATATAGAATTACCTACATATAGTTCTAAAACATATGATGGAATTGGATATTATTATGGAACATCTTCATCTAATTATGAATTAATTAATTCTACTAGTCTCATATCAGGCGATACATTAAATATTACAGTTAAATTCTATAATCAAAATACTTTAGCTACTATTGATACCGCTATTAACGCTGGAACATATAGTAGAAACCAAACAGCGATAATTAGAGATTCATCATTAGCTGATGTGACAAATAATTACGATATCACATTTAATGATAATGAATTTGAAATTAGGTATATTGAAGTTGAAATACCAGAAGAAGATAATACTAGATATATCTATAATGGTTCAACTCAAACTTATAATATTTCATCTAATGAGTTCTATACTGTAATTGGTGGCTCTAGAGTAGATGCGAATACGTATACAGTAACTGTATCCCTTAATTCAACAAATTATTCTTGGAACGATGGATCTAAGAATAATATTGAATATTCTTTCGTGATAGAAAGAAGAACAATTGATGTTCCACCAGTAGATAATAATACTTATATATATACTGGCTCAACTATTAGATATGGAATTGATGATTCGCCATATTATTCAATCACAAACAATGAAAAGATTGACGCTAATGAATATACTGTCACAGTTTCACTTAATGATATAACTAACTACAAGTGGTCTGATGAAACTGATGGTGATAAGAATTACCCATTTATAATTCAAAAACACGTCGTTAATAAACCATTAGTTGGAACTGATACACATGTTTATGATGGCGCTATGTGGGTATATAATCCTATAGAAAAAGAAGCTGGTGATTCACTATATTATACAGTTAGCGAAAACTCTAAAGTTAATGTTGGATTATATAGTGCATTTATAACTTTAAATGATGCATCTAACTACAAGTGGGATGATGGTTCAACTGGATTAATTTCTCATAATTACACTATCACTAAAGCAAGATTAGTAATTAAGGTAAAAGATCCTGTTAATACTAACCTTACATATAACGCTTCTAAACAATATCCATATCCACTTGTTTCGACTAAATTATCTCCAACTTCTATTTCGTTTACTAATCTTTCATCTAACGATTCATTAACTGATTATGAATTCAAGTTCTACGATAAAGAAACTGGATATGAAAGCGATACATATAACGCTTTAACATATACTTATAAATTATTAGATACATCAATTAAGTTCTATAACATAGTGACTGGTGAAAGCTTCAATTATTTAGATAACTACTATGTTGATGATGAATCTGTATTCGAAAATGAATTCACGATTAATAAATATCAATATAATATTGTCACACCTGTTGGACCGCTAAATGATATTTATGATGGAGGTTATCATTCTCCACAAACTGAATTAACAATCCCACTTGAATATGATGAAAAACTTATATTGTCATATAACTTTATCAACACTAGCACCTCAGAATTAACAAAGAAAATTAAAGATGTAGGAGTATATAATTACTTCGTTGATTTAAGTGAAACGGCGATTGTTGCGCCATATGGTAATCCAAACACAAATACTACTCTTGATAACTATAATTTGACTATTACTAGAAGTGAAGACTGTTATTATGAGATAGAAAAGAGAACAATAACTATCGCTCCTCATCCACTTGAAAAAACATATACTGGAGATGTAATAGAATATAGTTACACAAGATATGATGAATTTGGAAATATGGTTAATTATGATTTAGCTACCGCTACAACACTATTAACTGGAATGAATTTAAGAATCATACCTGAAAATATTAAATATTATTTAAATGGTACAGTTGAAACCTTACCAATAAATGTAGGTACATACACTATGATTCTAGATAATTCTTCATATGAATTAATTGGTAGTGGAATAGAGAATATTCAAATTGATTTCGATAATACTCAGACTCTAGTTATTGAAAGACAATCTATCGATTTCCCTTACGCAAGTTTAGATACAAATAAAGATTTTGTACTAGAATATACTGGTGAACCTCAAACATTTGTTAAAGCTGATAGTGAATCAAGATACGTTTTAAGAAGAAGTGAATTTGATCAATCAGCTCCAGATTATTTTGGAACTGAAAAGGGGACATATCATATTTATATTTCACTTGGTTCTAACTATAAATGGTCTGATGAACTCCCTAACGATTTTGATTGTTCATATCAAATTGTTAATAAGAAACTAAACATAAAGTTGGGTGTATTAAAGAAAGAATATGATGGAACTCCATTCTCTTTATCTAAAATTTTAGAAAAAGCGACTATTAAAGGATTTATAAATGGAGATACATCATCATCATTAACTATTACAGATCTTCCTACTCAAGTTAACGCAACAAGTTCAATCCCATATAACTTAACTATAACTGGCCCAAGTTATTATGATATTGTGATTGATACAGCTAATGCGAATTTAACAATAGATAAGAAGAAGATTGTGATTAAACCAATTCAGTATGAATCAAGAGTTTATACAGGTGATGAATATGATAGTTATGATGTGATACTAGAAAATAATTATCCACTAATATTCGCATCTGGTAAAAACTATGTTCAAACTGGAGAATTCATCGAAACAGCGCCTGACTATATAATCACATATAGAATAGTTGATAACGCTTTACACACAATTGTAACTTATGATGGAACTACATACTCTAAACCATTCGATTCTAAAGAACCATGGCAGAGAGGAACATATACTATTCAAGCTTTATCTTTAATAGATCCATCAACTAAAAATACTGTCTCATTCTCAACTAACTATAATGTTCAGCTTCTAAGCACAACATTTAATATTGGAAATCCTAATCTAACATTAACTACTAAGAAAGTAACTTATGATGGATTAGATAAAACACCATTAGATTTCATTACTATATCTAAATTTAATGGATCAGACGTGAAGATTTATGGACTAAAATTCGTTAGTGGTGGTGATTTGGTTAGAGATGCTTCATCATATGAAATAGATTTCAGCAACGCTACATACACAATAGTTTCATCTATTGACTATAGTGAGACACCAATTGAATTTGATAATATCTCTATAGATGGTAATGAACTTGGAACTTCATATCCAGTAACATTAAATAGAGCAACATTATCTATTAAGCCTCTTGCGTATAGTAAAACATATGATGGAATAGGAATAATACTAAGACAAAATGGTTTATATAGCACTGAAGGCGATACACTTGTACCTAATAACTTAGTAGTTTCTACAGGACTTGCGGCTGGGCAAACTATAAACAACATCTATTTTGAATCAGAAGATATCGATTTTGAAACTGCGATGTTTAATTCTGATGCGATCACATATAAAGTGTCTGATGGCATTATCGTTCTTGATGAAATGAATGATGTAACACACAACTACACTATTAAGTATCAGTACGCAACTATATCTATTAAACCAGTTAAATTAACTGTTAGGACACTTTCTAGCAATGAATATTATAACTATGATGGACTCTATCATAAAGGTAATATATCTATTAGTATCATAAGCGGAAGCTTAGTTGGCACAGATACATTAGCGATCGACCCATCATATGAAGGCTATAAGACCGCAGGAAATCATAGAGCTGATTGTGTTATGATTATCGGAAACGACAGCAATTACACTATAGATATCGATAAGACATATAGAATTAACATTGAAAAAGTTGATTTATATATCGATTATACTAACCAGTCTAATCCAGTAGTAACTGGTTTAATTGGAAGCGATCATTATAGCGCAGAAGATAGTTCTATAAAAGGAACATTTGGAACTGGATTAAACACATTTAATGATGTTAGATTCAGCACGATGATTTATGATTCGTTAGACGAATATGTAACAAATTGTTATAACATTTACTACATTTATAACGGCTATCAAAAAGCACCTGATGGAACCGTTACAAAAATATCCTAATCCATAAGGAGGAATAACCATGAATAAAGGATTTAAATTTTATTATAAAGACGGCTTAAGAAAAGCGCGTAAAGTATTCAAAAAGAAAAAGAACTTGCTTAAGTTCTATGCATATGTATTCTCAAGCTTTATTCCGAGAATACTTTTAGTGATACTTCCTATATTCACATTGTCAGATTATAGAATGGCTTTGATGATAAAAGATGGAGAGGATATTTCATTATCTAAATCGTACGCAGCCTTAGATAAGCCAAAAACATTTTGGACAACTATTTTAGCTGGATTAAATGTTTTATTAATATTCTTTGGTGGAATAGTTTTAATATTGTTCCCAACAGCGATACTATTTGGAATAGGTTATCTAGTTGCGTTTATATTATCTAATGTGACACTATCAACTATTTTACCTATTATCTTAGCGTCTCCAGGTGCTTTAGCGTTATTAATATATATGATAGTATTCCCGTTCTATATCGCACCAGTATTTTATATCATCAGCAAGGTTGATGGAGTAAACGCATCTGATGCGTTAAAGAATAGCTTTAACGCTATGAAAGAAGGAAAGTGGACACTATTCTTACTTGGATTCGTTCATATGTTAATCTTGACACTCATGCTTGGGATATTAGCGTTAATAGTATATGTAGGTGTTATATTCTTGCCTCAATACTTATCAGCTTCAGGTATAATTCAACCAAATGTTGCGATAATGATTAGAGGTATAGGCGCTATAGTTTCAGTTGTTCCATTCTTGTTATTCTTAAGGTTTTTACCTGTAAGAATAAGCGCTTTAAATGTTTCAAATATTGAATTCTATGATGATATGCTTATAGGATATGGTGATTCTTTACAAGGTATCTATTATAAGGGCGTAAAGGTAGAAAAAGTATCATATAAGAATTATAAAGAGAACATAGTTAAATTATTCCAAGAAACTAAGAATTATTCTGAATATCAAGAACCTAAACAAGAAAGTGTTGAGGTCGTAAAAGAATCTACTAAAGAAGAGATTGATGAAGAATATCTAAAAGATGAAAAGAATCAAGAAAAGATAGCGGAAGATATTAAGAAAGATGAAGAAGAAAAACCACTATCTAAAAAAGAACAAAAAGCTCTAAAGAAGCAAAATAAAAAGAACAAAAAGAATAAAGATTTAGAAGAACCTGAATCTGTATCTGATGAATCTAAAGATGAAGTTCAAGAAGAAACTAAAGCTGAAGAAGTAGTTCAAGAACCTGAGGTTCAAAAAGAACCTATTAAGGAAGAAGTTCAAAAAGAACCTGTTAAAGAAGAACCAAAAGATGAACCAGTAGTTGAACCAACGACTACAGAACATCAAGAGGAAACTAAGATAGAGAATAATGAACCTCAAGAAAAACCTGACTTCCACCAAGAATATGATAATGGTGATGACGAACCAATCTTCAAAGATGATGAAGTAGTTGAAGAATCTATAGATACTAATGAAGGCGAAGCTCAAGATGAAGTTATAGAAGAACATCAAGAAGTAGATGAAGCTGTCCAAGAAGAAGCTACATCTAATGAAGAACCTCAAAGTAGTGATTTTAATCAGGATGAAGTATTAGATAATGAAGATACTCAAAGTGAAGGAGCTCAGTCTATAGTTCCTGAGGATACTGAATCTAGCGAATCTGAATCTGATGAACCAAAAGAAGAATAATTAAAGGAGAGAAAGAATATGAATTGGAACTTATTATTTATATTATCGGTATCGATATTTGCTTTCTCTATCGTGATTATGATTATCTTTGGTTTCATTAGAAATAGATATTATCATACGTTTCATGAAGATGAAATGATCAAATCAACTAAGACTATCAATACCGTTAATAAACTATATTTCACATATGGCGAAACAACTAGATTTATTAAAAAATATGTAGTATGTAAATCAGCTGTAGATAAATATGTGATTGTTAACTACAATAAAGAGTTTGAAAATATATCATTCTTTATACTCTGTTATGGACTATTTAAAAGACCATTTAAGGTATTTAAATATAGTGAGAAAAATACAGGTGTATCAAGTCAGTTAATTGTTATCCCAAGAAGAACAAAATTTATAAATGTAGTTATATGTTCTGCGGATAATCAAACAATTAACTACAATGTAATAAAACCACTAAGTTTAAGAAGAATTAAATTATATTCACTCTTTGTATCACTACTTACATTCTCTGGTTTACTCGCTATTAGACATTTATTAGCGATAACTATCTGTGGAAATTATATTGCGTTATCATTTATGAATAGTTATGAAAACTATTTAATAATCATTTTAAGTTTTGTATTAGCTCTTGTAGTATTCTTTGTGACTAATATTTCATTTAAGAAGAAGAATAAAAAGAATCTGAGTGGAGGTGCTGTAGAATATGAGTTCTTATAGTGAATATAAAAATATAAAAAGAATTCAAGTCACTAGCCATTTAACAGATGAATTCGTATCTTTAATTGAATATATTATCTTTGAAAATGATGAAAAAGATAAATACGCAATCTTTAAATTTCAAAACAATTTAGAACAATACTTATTTGAAGTTAAATTCGTTGTTACACAGTATGATACTGAAAAGAGAATAATTGAAAAATCTACTATCTCATATAGAGATTTTAGAGTTGATGGAAAAGAAGTATTAGTACCTGATGCGAAATTTAAATGTAATAAAAACTGCGATACATTATCTACTGAATTAGTATATGCTGCATTTGAAAAAATCATATTTGATAATGGAAATATAGTTGATGTTAAATATGATTATCAAGATTATAAAAAAGATTTTGATGAATGGGCTAAAGATAATAAATCTGATGATAGAGTAGTAGCCAAGAGTAAAAAAGAATTAAAGAAAGAAAGAAAACTATCTAAGAAGCAAGCTAAACTTGAAAAGAAACAAAATAAAAAGAATAAAGGTCCAGTCGTTTTAGATATTACAAATCAAAATAAAACTAAAGCGATGTTAGGTACTAATATAGTATTCTCAATTATCATTATTGTATTATGCACGATATTCACTATACAATTTAGAGTGAATGGTTTAAGAGTAAGAGATAATGGAATATTATATACAACTGTTACTGATACAAGCGGAAACAAATCCCTTAAAGTTAAGAAATTTGAAGGAGACACAACCGCTATAATAGCGGAT
>CALCVH010000006.1 GCA_937907585.1 uncultured Bacillota bacterium
TGTCTGTTCAAGATACTATAGACCAAGCTCCAGTACTAACTGTAACTCAAGACGAATATACAGGTAATGAAAGAAGAATTGGTACATATAATGTCACTGTTGAAGCGACTGATTCAGCGCACAATACTGTTTCAAAATCATTTACGATTACTGTAACGGATGATATTGCGCCAGTAATATATTTAAATTCATATGTTATTGATGTGACTTCATCAGTGAATTTATCTAAGATTGACTTTGAAAATATCGCATATGAAGTCATAGTTTTAGGAAAGAGTAAAAAATATACTTCAAAGGTTCTATTAGATACTTATACAGGTCATGAAAATGAACCTGGAACATACACCTATAAGATGTTATTTACATCTGAAGATGGTGAAGAGATAGAAAAAGAATTTATAGTTAATGTCGGTGATAATCTCTATATTATCGATACTCAAGCTGTTAAGCAGATGAGCTATAAAAACATAGCGCTAATCATTGTTCTATCAACTTCTATTGTTTTAGGATTGTCTTTAGTATTCTTAGGAATGAGAAGTAAAAAATTAACGAAGCTCATAAGTAAATAACAAAAGTCAGGCTTAGCCTGACCTTTGTTTTTTCGTGTTATAAAAAGTTTTGCATATAGTTATATCTTATGATATAATTTTCTTGACGAATTTTTTAAAAATACAATCTAAACAGAGGTAAAAAATGAATTATTTAAAGGATCATGTTAAAAACATCGCTATTGTCGGTGGTATGGGCACAGGTAAAACTACGCTCGCAGAATCTATCGCCTTCGTAGCAGGAGCAATTCCAAAAAAGGGTGATGTCGATAAAGGAACAACTATATCAGACTACACTCAAGAAGAACAAAATCATAAATACAGTATTTCTTCTTCTTTAATCCCAGTTGAATACAAGGGATATAAGATGAACTTCATCGACCTTCCTGGTATGAATGAATTTGTTCAAGATATTTATGGTGAACTTCCAATTTGTTCAGCTGCAATTCTTGTTGTGGACGCAACTAGAGGTGTTGATATCCAAACAAAGAGTTACTATAGAATGTTAAAAGAAAAGAATGTTCCAACTGTAATTTTAGTATCTAAAGTTGATAAAGAAAACGTTGATTACGATCAATTAATCAATGCTTTAGAAGAAAAGTTTGGACAATCTATCGTTCCATTTATGTATCCAGAAGGTGGAAAAAACAACTTCAAAGGTTTCGCTTACGCTTTAAACAAGAAATCATATGTTGGTGGAAAAGAAGGAGAAGTATCTGCTGAACTCGCTGATACTATCAATGCTGCATACGATAAAATCGTTGAAGAAGCTGCAGCAAGCGATGATGCTTTAATGGAAAAATTCTTCGGTGGAGAAGAATTAACAGTTGATGAAATTGGTGCTGGTTTAAAAGCTGGTTTATTATCTGACTCACTCGTTCCAGTATTATTAGCTGATTCTTTACATGATACAGGTGTTAAACAATTATTAGAATTAGCAGTTGCTTTAGTTCCATCTATGGCTGAAACTAAACCTCTACCTTCTAATAAAGCTGATTTAACATATGATGAAACAAAACCATTTGCTGGTTATGTATTCAAAACAACTGTTGACTCTTTCGTTGGAACTATTTCATTCGTATTAGTAGTTAATGGTTCTATGAAAGTTGGTCAAGAAATCGTTGTTGATGGAAAGACTGAAAAAGTTAACCAATCATTTATTATGTGTGGTAAAACTCAACTTCCATACGATACTATCAATGCTGGTGATATAGTATGTATTTCTAAATTAGCTTCATTATATACTGGAGCTTCATTAAATGAAAAAGGTGGATCTATTGTATTTGAAAAACAAAAAGCACCTAGTCCTACATACTATAGAGCAATCTTACCAAAGAATAAATCAGATGAAGATAAATTATCTGGTGCTCTACAAAAATTATCTCAAGAAGATCAAACTTTCGAAGTAGTAAGAAATAAAGAAACTAGACAACAATTAATCGGTGGTCAAGGTTCTGTTCATATCGACATACTGCTTGAAAAGATGAAAAATGCATATAAGGTTGATGTAACAACTGAAAAACAACAAATAGTATACCGTGAAGCAATCAAATCACCTGGAGAAGCTGAAGGACGTTATGTTAAACAGTCAGGTGGTGCTGGTTACTATGGTGTAGTTGTCATGAAGTTTGAACCATGTGAAGAAGATTCATATTTCACTGAAGAAATCTTCGGTGGATCAGTTCCTAAAAACTATTGGCCACCAATTGAAAAAGGTTTCTATGAAGCTCTTGAACATGGACCTTTAGCTGGATTCCCAGTTATCAATGTTCACGCTACATTAGTAGATGGTAAATACCATCCAGTAGATTCAAACGAATTAGCTTTCAAGAACGCCGCTAAAGACGCATTCAAGAAGGCTGCAGAAAAGATGAGAAAGATCATCTTAGAACCTATTATGCACGTTATTATCAGAGTTTCTGATGAATATCTTGGAGATATCCTAGGTGATGTTAATAAGAGAAGAGGTAGAGTTCTCGGCATGAATAAGGTTGGAGATTACCAAATCATCGATTGTGAAATCCCTGAAGCCGAAATCATCACTTATAACATCGACTTAAAAGCTTTAACTCAAGGTGATGGAACATTCACAAGAGAATTCGTAAGATACGAAGAAGTTCCTCAAAACGTTGCTGAAAAAGTAATTGAAGCCGCAAAAGCATTACAGGCTCAACAAGAATAATATAATAAATATGGGCGTTACTCAGTGTAACGTCCATATTTTATTCAAATATAGCTTTATTTATCTTTCTAGGTCCTCTTATGGTCCTAATGCCTTTTGATTCTAAATATTCTTTTGTATATTTATTTGAATCATATTTCTTTTCTAATTTAATTTTCATCACGTAATTCATTTTTACATTCTTATCTTTATATTCATATGGAATGTTTACTTCTGTCGCGATACATTTATATAGCACACTTGAATAAGGGCTTGCGACATACATATAAATAATATCCCCTATAGCGATATCTGTAGATTGTTTCCATATAATTTCTTCATTTTTATTAAATGCTTCTACAATATCATAATATTTTGGATTAGCTGGAACAATCCAGGAATCTTTCTTTTTAATTAGTTCATAGGATTTATCTATTAGATTACAAATAACTTCATCATCAACTGAACCATCTAATAAAACTGAAATCCAGTTATTTGCGTTCATATGATAAGCTTTATAGATACCAACATTATCAATATAAGAATAAGCCATTCCATCCTCTACTTTAACATTTAGAATATTTATAACCTCGTTATTATTTCCATTATCTAATTTAGATCTTTTTACTTCACTAATAAGTCCAAACCATTTATTATTTTCTTTTCTTCTAAATATTCCAAATCCTGGGTATTTTTCCCATAAGAATTCAATTTTAATACCATATTTATTATCTATATATTTTGGAATTGAATTCGCCTGAGAAGAAATAAATCTTTCTACACTACAACATTTATCCCTGATATCAATTAGTATCTTTTCACATTCTTCTCTTAAATTACCAATAAAAGATCCAACTGGTCCTTCAATATTGATTTGGGTATATTCATCATTGAAATCTAAATCAATTAGCTTTCCACTGGCCTTACCGTTACTAACACTTAACTCTAATTCAAATTTATTATTATGTATCTTTGTATTATAGAAAAAAGAAGATTCAATTTTTATGAATCCATATTCTAATAATTTTGTTTCATTAAAAATAGATTTATTAAAGATTTCATCAACAAGTTTCATATTCACACCTACATATTAATTATACTACTCATATATAGATTATCTCATAAATAAAACAACACTTTGAAGTGCTGTTTTATTTCTTTTTAATAATGTATTTTTCTTTCCATTTTCCGCTTTTATAATATTCTACCGAATCCTTAAACGAAAGAACAAATGTTAATACATAGAATACTATTAACGCAAATGCTGAAATTGTTAACCATGAAGGAACACCTTTAATCACAAATGGTAGTCCCGATCTAAAATACATATAATCACCAGTTAATCCCAACAACCTATCTATTACTTCACAGTTTATTGTATGTACTATACAGCCTAGTACTAACCATAAATAATCCCCTGCGTATGGCCTATATTTCTTCATAAAGAACTCAAATGTAGGAATCAGTAATAAACCTGTATGTTGTAAGACGCTCTTTAAGATAGGAAAAGAGAACACTGTTGAACAGAATATTCCTTGAGGCATTATAAATGTTAAGACTCCTCCAATAAATCCAAATAGGTAGAACATCTTTTTACCAACCTTTAAATCTAATAATGAAATGATTGGAATTAATATACCACCAAGATTACATGGATACATTGGATATAGCGCTACAGCTTCTGAATGATTTACTGTAATATAAAGCACTCTCCACAAGACTTCAAAAAACAACTGAAAAATACAGATTGATTTAAGTATGATATTTTTTGTTTTAGCGCTAACTTTGTTTTCATTTATTGAAGCAATTATAGAAAAAAGTATTACAAAGAATAAAACGATAGCGGTAGTTATTAGATGCATAGCCTTATATGCTTGTTCAGCAGGTTCACCCAAGGCGCCACTTATCCAATCTTTCATATGGTATTTATCCTCCCTAAGCACCATAAGGGTATCAAACATAAATATATAATTCAATCGTTTTGATTTTATCTGATTGAAAATAATTTTGATTTTCATTATTTATTAATAATTGGTAGTTAATGAAACATGTTGTATTAATATATATAACAAAAATCATATTAGGGTTCGAATACAAACTAGTGGAAATTGGCGGAAAAAATCCAATTTTAAAGCTCATTTATGGTTATAAACAAAAAAGGAATAGACCGGGTTTGATCAATCCTCTATTGTACTACCTTAGGTAGTTTGTGAATAATATAAACGTAGCACCGTATATGAGACACATACGTACGGTGCAATGGGAGGGGCAAAGATTATTTTCTTTTCTCTACCTTATTATTGATTAAATACTTACTTTTTCTTTGACATGGTCAATAAAAGCTTCGTCTAATAAAGATAATGGTTTATCTTTAAGCCAAACGAACAAATATTCTACATAACGATATGGATTGATAACTTCTTTCGCAACAATGTTAGGATTCAAAATATATGATGTTTTGGGGAATAAACTAATCCCTATGTTTCGTCCTGATAATGCAGCTACATCTAAGTAATTGTCCATTCTACATATTATTCTTGGTTCGATATTTTTTTCTTTAAACCATTTATAAATTAAAGTATTCATAGACTGACGAGATGGTATTATTAAAGGCTCGTCTTTTAACTGTTCTAAATTTATAGTATTTCCATTCGCCATAGCAAGAGGATGATTTTTGTTCATGAACGCGGTTATTTTTTCTTGTCCAACTTTAAAACTATTTAATAATGTATTATCACAAGGAGAAGTGATTACAGCTAAATCTATTAAACCACTTCTAAGCTTTTGAATTAGTTCATCGCTATTACCATCAATAATTGAAAATTCTGCCTTATCGTATTGTTTTAAAAATGAATCAATCCATGAAGCTGCGATATTTGGAGCAGATCCTTCAACTAAGCCAATAGATATTTTTCCAGAGACGCCTTTTCCCATAGCTTTTATCTCTTCTTTAGTTTTATTCATTAAATATATTATTTCCTTAGCGTGTCTATATAGTAGTTTACCAGATTCTGTTAGCTGTATATGCCTTTTACCTCTAATAAATAAAACAGTATCTAATTCCTCTTCAAGCGCTTTAATTTGGCTGCTTAATGGAGGCTGACTCATACAAAGTTTATCAGCAGCTTTAGTAATGTTTAATTCCTCAGCAATTGTTACGAAATAAGATAATATACGAACATCCATAATAATCTCCTTTTATCATACAAAAAATATATGATTATGATTATATTATATATATTTTATTTGCAAAAGCAAATGCTCTAAAATACAAATATAATAAATTTTTAAGGAAATTTTTAAGGAGAACCAAATTATGGATAACTTAGAAAACTATTTTGGATCAAATGTATTTAATAAAGAGGCTATGAAACAATACCTCTCACAAGATGCTTATAAAAAACTAGAAGAAACTATCAACGAAGGAAAAGAACTAGAACTAGATGTTGCTGATAAGGTTGCTGTTGCAATGAAAAATTGGTCAATATCTAAAGGCGCAACTCATTTTACACATTGGTTTCAACCTATGACTGGAATCACTGCTGAAAAACATGATGGTTTTATTTCTTTTAGTGATGATGGTTCAATTATTACTCATTTTTCTGGAAAAGAATTAATCAAAGGAGAACCTGATGCATCTAGTTTCCCATCAGGTGGATTAAGATCAACTTTTGAAGCGAGAGGTTATACTGCTTGGGATCCAACGTCTTTTGCGTTTATTAAGGGAAAAACACTATGTATTCCTACAGCGTTTTGTTCGTTTGGCGGTGAAGCATTAGATAAGAAAACGCCTTTACTTCGTTCGATGGATTCAATTAATAAACAAGCATTAAGAGTACTAAAAATATTTGATGTAAAAGCTAAAAGAGTTGTTCCTATGGTTGGAGCTGAACAAGAATATTTTTTAATTGATGCGGACTTATACAAAAAAAGAAAAGATTTAATGATGTGTGGAAGAACACTTTTTGGAAGTCCATCACCTAAAGGTCAACAACTAGATGACCATTATTTTGGCACAATAAAACCTAGAATTCAAAGTTTTATGAATGAACTTAATGAGACATTGTGGAAGCTTGGAATCCCAGCTAAAACTGAGCACAATGAAGTTGCTCCAGCACAACATGAACTCGCATCAATTTATGAAAGTTGTAATATCGCTACTGATCATAATCAATTAACTATGGAAATAATGCAAAACATAGCTGAAAAACATGGTTTAGTATGTTTGCTACATGAAAAACCATTTGCTGGAGTTAATGGTTCAGGAAAGCATAATAACTGGTCGCTAATGACTGATGATGGAATCAATCTTTTTTCTTTTGGAGAAACACCAATAGAACATTTAAGATTCTATCTATTCGTTACAGCAGTAATTAAAGCAGTAGATATGTATCAAGATTTAATTAGAATTAGTGTCGCTACCGCAAGCAACGACTATAGACTTGGAGCAAATGAGGCACCCCCTGCTATTGTATCTGTATTTTTAGGCGATGATATTACTGAAAAATTGTTTTCTATCAACGAAGAAACATTTGCAAAAGAAAAAAACAGCAGCATGCTACATTTAGGTGTTCAATATATCCCTGATGTAATAAAAGATAACACAGATAGAAACAGAACCTCACCTTTTGCGTTTACTGGAAATAAATTTGAACTTAGAATGCTTGGTTCATCTAATTCTATCGCATGTTCAAATATTATGCTTAATTCAGCTGTCGCAAGCGTTTTATCTGAATTTGCTGATAAACTTGAAAATAATTATTCAATAAATAGTGTTGTTTCATTAATTAAAGAGGAAATAAACAATCATAAAAGAATATTATTTAATGGAAATGGATATGGCGATGAATGGGTTAATGAATCTGAGAAACTTGGTTTATATAATCTAAAGACAACTCCAGATTGCTTACCTTATCTAATAAGCCAAAAGAATATTGATATGTTAGTAAAGATGAACGTATTTTCAAAACAAGAACTATATGCTAGATATCATATTCAACTTGAAAATTATTCTGAATCAATGTTAATTGAGGCTAGAACTATGGTTGAAATGGTTAATAAAGATTATCTGCCAACTATTAGTAAGTATTGTGGTGAATTATCTATGTCTATATTATCGAAAAAACATGCGATTGAAGGAATAACATGTAGTTATGAAGAATCGATTCTTCTAGAATTATCTAATTTATGTTCTAACGCCTTAAAATACGTTGGTATACTTGAAAAAGACATTATTAAATCATCAATATATGAATTACAAGAAAAGTCATTCTATATTAAAGATAAAATAATTCCAACAATGAACAAATTACGCAAATGTATTGATAGCGCTGAACGCATTTGTCCTGAAGATATATGGCCATATCCAGGTTATAGCAAACTATTATTTTCTATTATATAGATAAAAAGAGGGACATAATATGACTAAATATATTTTTGTAACTGGTGGTGTTGTATCAGGACTTGGAAAAGGAATTACCGCAGCTTCACTTGGAAGGCTTCTTAAAGCAAGGGGTTTTAAAGTTGCTGCTCAAAAACTAGATCCATATATCAATGTAGATCCTGGAACCATGAGCCCATATCAACATGGAGAAGTATATGTTACTGAAGATGGTGCAGAAACCGATTTAGATTTAGGACACTATGAACGTTTTATTAACGAAGATTTAAACAAATATTCAAACCTCACAACAGGTAAAGTATATTGGAATGTATTAAATAAAGAAAGAAAAGGTGAATATTTAGGTTCAACAGTCCAAGTTATTCCTCATGTCACTAACGAAATTAAAGAATTTGTTTATAATGTTGGTACTCATAGTGATGCAGATATTGTTATAACAGAAATAGGCGGTACTATAGGCGATATAGAAAGCCAACCATTTTTAGAAGCCGCAAGACAAATATCTTTAGAAGTAGGAAGAGAAAATAGCCTATTTATTCATGTAACTTTAGTACCTTTCTTAAGTGGCTCAGATGAACATAAATCAAAACCAACGCAACATTCGGTTAAAGAATTACAAGGATTAGGTATTAATCCTGGAATAATAGTATTAAGAGCGGATGAAAAGCTAGAAGATGAAATATTTGATAAGATATCGCTTTTCTGTAATGTTAGAAGGGATTGCGTCATAGAAAATCTAACACTTCCTAATTTATATGAAGCTCCTTTAATGCTTGAAGAACAGAATTTTTCTTCAGTTGTTTTAAAATTATTAAATCTTGAAGCTCCTTTACCAGATTTGAGAGATTGGAAAGATTTAATATATAGAATTAAAACAAGAGACAAATTGGTTAGAATTGCATTAGTAGGTAAATATGTTAAGTTGCATGATGCTTACTTATCAGTCGCAGAAGCGATGAGGCACGCAGGTTATTATTGTTCTTCAAAAATCAAGATAGATTGGATTGATTCAGAGACTATTAATAACGATAATGTTTCTATAATATTAAAAGATGTTGATGGTATCATTGTTCCTGGCGGTTTTGGTTCAAGAGGCATAGAAGGAATGATTTTATCAGCTAAATACGCTAGAGAAAACAATATTCCATTCTTTGGAATCTGTTTAGGAATGCAAATATCAGTTATTGAATATACAAGAAACGTATTAGGGTTAAAAGATGCTAATTCTCGTGAATTTGATCCAGATTCTACTAATAAGGTTATTGATTTTGTACCAGGACAAACTGATGAAACAATTAAAGGTGGAACTTTAAGACTCGGTAGTTATCCTTGCGTTTTAGAAGAAGGTACTAAGATGTACGACTGCTATAAAACATCATTTATAAATGAACGCCATCGTCATCGTTATGAATTTAATAATGACTATATTGACGTACTTACAAAAAACGGAATGACAATATGCGGAATGTCTCCTGATAAAAAATTAGTTGAAGCAGTTGAAATAACGGATAAACCTTTTTATATTGGTGTTCAATTTCACCCAGAATTCAAGAGCCGTCCAAATCATCCACATCCTTTATTTTCTGGTTTTATAGAAGCAGCTGTAAATAAAAAATATAATAGATAAATTAAGATAAGGGTCCAAATCCATCGTGACGGAGTTTGGCGGATAAAAATAAAAAGATAATCAGTTTATTAAGGCCATTATAAGCTATAATATACAATTATCTTTTTATTATTGTAGGAGGTGTATTTTTTTGGCGTACACAATCGTTGGAATGTTCGAATTAGAAAATAATTCATGTATATAAACAAAAAGACACTTTGTATATTGATGCAAAATGTCTACTTTTTTGATATTTGGTGGGGCAAATGAGATTCGAACTCACACGCCTGTTGGTGCCACCCCCTCAAGATGGTGCGTCTACCAGTTCCGCCATTGCCCCATATTTTTCGCAACAGCTGGGGCGACTAGTGAGACTCGAACCCACGGAATGCCGGAGCCACAATCCGGTGCGTTGACCAACTTCGCCATAGCCGCCATAGTTGCATAAATATAATACCACCAAAGATGGTATAAATCAAGAAAAGATTTTCAAGCGATTTTGTCCATAATTTAGGCTTAATTTTATAATTTTTAAATTGATATATATTTTCTTTTGTAATATATTTAAAATTGTTATATAATTTTAAAGTCTAATGATAAGGAGGAATCAAAATGTCGTTTAGAGATTTGATGACTGATGATATATTTAGATCCAATGTTGTTTTAGTTGGAATACCATATGATAAAAGTACTTCTATAAAGTCTGGCGCAAGCGAAGCACCTAAAACTTTAAGGGAATTATCTGAATATTTACCGCCATATACAATGTTAATGAATGATATAAAACCATTAAAAATCTATGATGATGGTGATTACAAATTAGAAAAGATGGATGAATCATTTGAATCGTTATCTGAATCACTATATAAAGTATTAAATAATGATAAATTCACTCTATTTGTAGGCGGTGATCATGCGGTTGCGATAAGCACTGAAAAAGCTTTTATTAAGAAAGCTCATGAATTAGGAAAAACACCAGTATTATTCCATTTAGATGCACATGCGGATATATGCGATTTCTATGATGGATCTAAACTTTCTCACGCAACACCTGTTAAAAGAGCGATCGATAATGGATTAGATCCAAATAATACAGTGCTTTTTGGAATAAGAAGCTATGAGGATCAAGAAGTAGAATATTTAAATAATCATAAAGAAATAAAGATATTTAATCCAGAAATGATTAATAATCATCTTGATGATGTATTAAAATATATTTCAAAATATAAATCTAATGATTATATGGTTCACTTATCATTTGATATAGATATGATTGATCCATCATACGCTCCTGGTACAGGAACACCTGAACACTTTGGAGTAGAATCAAATAAAGCATTAGAACTAATACTTAATATTATTAAAAACTTTAACTGCCAAACAATGGACATTGTGGAAATATCACCAGCTCTTGATGTAAACGATGTTACAAGTTGGTTAGGGCTCAAAATACTATATGAAATTTTTTATGTCTTAAAGGAAAAGAACGAACTATGAAACATGTAATGCTTGATGCATACGGAGCTGAAGAAACTCAGTCAAATAATATTCTTCATATCAATGAATTATTAAACGAAATTGCGTTTGAACTAGAACTTGAACCAATCTGTCCTCCACAACTAATTCCATACTATTATGGAAGAGTTAAAGAAGATGTTGGAATCACATCATTTATGATGTTAAGAGGTGGACACATCACTATTCATACATTCCCAATAAGAGAATGTTACTTTGTTGATTGTGTATCTGAAAAAGATTTTGATGTTGATAAATTCTATGATTTGTTCTTTGAAAAACTACATTTTTCAAAAGAAAAATCAAATTATCAAACAACAGATAGAAACGTAAACAACATAAAAAGCGAATTATATGATCCATCTATTGATTTTGGCCCTCACTATATGGCTAAAATCAAAACAGAAAAAGAACCACATATGGAAGATTTGTTTAACTTCTTAGAGAATGTGGTATCAGAAATCGGTATGGATGAAATCACACGTGCTTTTGTTTTAAAGGACACTGTAAAAGATCCAACTTATTTATCTGGAATAATCATTATCGCTCAATCTCATATTTCTGTTCATTATTCATTTAATGAAAAAGTGATATATGCGGATTGTTTCAGTTGTGCACCATTTGATTTTTCTACATTAAATGATGCGTTCTCATCGCTAGGAAAAGTATTAGATTCTAAATTGATCGCAAGAGGTACTAAACACTTATATAAAGTTAAATCAAAAATAGAAAATGATACTTTGTTGGCCTCAACTCGCTGGCAAAAAGTAGTAAAGAAGGAATGTTAATATGAAAGCGTCACATATGTGCTTAAAAACTCTAAAGGAAGCACCACAAGAAGCCGTTATCGATTCACATATTTTGCTTCTAAGAAGCGGAATGATAAAGAAGAACGTTGCGGGTGTATATACTTATATGCCTTTAGGTTTAAAAGTTCTAAATAAAATCGAACAAGTTGTAAGAGAAGAGATGAACGCTATCGGTTCAGAAGAAATTCTATGTAGCGCTCTACAACCAAAAGAATTATGGCTTGAATCTGGAAGATGGAACAAGTATGGACCAGAACTCATGAGATTAAAAGACAGAAACGATCATGATTTCTGTTTAGGTCCTACACATGAAGAAATCTTTACATCAATAGTTAGAGATTCAGTTCAATCATATAAAGAATTACCTATTTCTTTATATCAGATACAAACTAAATATCGTGATGAAATGCGTCCTAGATTTGGTTTAATAAGATCTAGAGAATTCATTATGAAAGATGCGTATACCTTCGATTTAAATGAAGAAGGCTTAAATAAATCATATGATGAAATGTATAAAGCTTATGAAAGAATATTTACTCGTCTTCATTTAAATTTCACCGCAGTGCTTGCGGATACTGGCGCAATCGGTGGAAACGCATCTCATCAATTTATGGCTCTATCTAATATTGGCGAATCTACAATCATCTATAATGATAACTATTCAGCTGACCAAGAAAAAGCCGAAGCAAGACCTGATGTCTATAATGAAGAAGATACTCTTAAAGATATAGAAGAAGTTGATACTCCAAATGTTAAAACTATTGAAGAATTATCTAAATTCTTAAATGTATCTCCTAAGAGAATCATCAAATCTATCGTTTATAAAGATTATGTAAATAATCGTTTAGTATTGTGTTTATTAAGAGGCGATAGAGAAATAAATAAGATTAAAGTCGTTAATAAATTAGGTGTTGGTGAATATGATATAGATTTCGCTACAGCTGATGATTTCAAAGACACTAATTCAGTATTTGGTTTTATCGGTCCTGTTGGATTAAATCTATATACATTAGTTGATAATGAAGTCACAACTATGATTAACGCAATTGCGGGATCAAATAAAAAAGATAAACATATTAAAAATGTTAATTTTGGTAGAGACTTTAATGGTGAAGTTGTTGATATAAGATTAGTAACTAAAGGTGATTTAGATTTAGTTAAAGGTGAACCATTAAAAGAAGAAAAAGGAATAGAAGTTGGACAAGTATTCAAACTTGGGACAAAATATTCTGATTCAATGAAATGTCTATATGTAGATCAAAATGGTAATAGCGTTCCAATGGTTATGGGTTGTTATGGAATAGGAATATCAAGAACTCTTCAAGCTTGTATCGAACAATATCATGATGAGCTTGGTATCTGTTTACCTGAAGATTTAGCTCCATATAAAGCTGTCATTATTCCAATTAAATACGATGGATTAATGAAAGATGTCGCAGATAATCTATATAAAGAATTAAAAGAAAAGAATGTTGATGTTATTCTAGATGATAGAGGTCAATCATTTGGCGTTAAAGCTCATGACTGGGATCTAATTGGTATTCCATATCAAATTGTTGTTGGAAGAGATGCGGTAAATAACCAAGTTGAATTCAAACATAGAAAATCAACTTCAAAAGAAGTAATAGATACTATTGATGCGATAAATAGATTAACAAAATAACTATTAAAAACAGAAATGACTAATCATCATTCCTGTTTTTATTTACTAAATCTATTTTATCTTTTCCTATTTTATATGAATTTAATTTATTTAGATTAACATTTTCATAAGATTTAAAGATATTTTTACTCACTGATTTTGTGTTATCATCTAACTCTCTTATTATATTCTTTATCGTTTTTCTTTTTGAATTTGCGCAAGGAGTAGACCCATCTGTCATAAAACAAGCATACTTCAAAAAATCTAATTCTAATTCTTTAGAATAATTAATGATATCATCTTCATCAACATAATACATTGGCCTAATTAGCTTCATATCCTTAAAGTTTACTGAATCTACTACAGGCCTCATTCCGCCAATTTCACCAGAATATAAAATCGACATAAGAAGAGTTTCATTTATATCGTTTTTATGATGCGCTAGCGCTATTTTATTACATCCTAATTCTTTAGCGTAAGTATATAGTGCTCCTCTTCTCATTTTAGCGCATAGATAACATCTTTTATCTTCGTTCTTTTCCGCAATTTTAAATATTTCAGTTTTAAAAATTTGAAGATTAATACCTAACGCTATTGCGTTTTTATTAATATTATCTAAATCTTCCTTTTTATATCCTGGGTCCATTAAAATATATTCTACATTGAAATTTTTAAGTGGATTATCTTCTAATATTTTAAAACACATAGCCATAAGAAAAGAATCTTTTCCTCCACTTATACAAACCGCAATCTTATCATTATCATTAATTAAATCATAATCTTTAATCGCGTCTAAAAATGGAGTATAGATTTTATGTCTATATTCTCTTTTAAGAGCCTTATAATAAATATTATCCATTACTTAATTTTATCCATCATTCTTGTGATGATTTCGCTCATCTTTCTCATTTGATAAATATCAAGATATTCATATACTCCATGGAAGTTTTCTCCACCATCTCCAAGGTTAGGACAAGGTAGTCCCATAAACGACAATCTTGCGCCATCTGTTCCGCCTCTAATTGGTTCATCTATACATGGAATATTCATTTCTTTATATACTTCATGTACTAGATTTACAGAATATGGATATTTATCAATAACTTCTTTCATATTATCGTATGAATCGGTAATTATTACATTACATAAATCCATATTGTATTTTTTATTTATTAAATCTCTTACTCTACAGAATTCATTTTTAAAATATGATAATTTATTCTTATCGAAGCTTCTTAAAATATAGTGAGCTTCTGATTTTTCTACTTGTCCACTCATTTTAGTTAAATGAATAAAGCCTTCTTTATTTTCTGTGTTTTCAGGTCTAGATAGTGGAAGGAGAGAATGAAATTCTTGAATAACTTCTAATGAATTAATCATCTTATTTTTTGCGCTTCCTGGATGAACAGATATTCCATTTATTATAACTTTAGCGCTAGATGCGTTAAAGTTTTCATATGAAAATCCTCTATAATCTCCACCATCAATTGTATATGCGTATATTCTATTTTCTCCATCTAAACACCAATCAATATCAAAACAATCAGCGCCACGACCAATCTCTTCATCTGGGCTAAAACAGATGATCATATTTGGATAGTTGCCTCTAATTAACATTTTTTCTACTGTATCCATAATGATCGCAACTCCTGCCTTATCATCAGCTCCAAGAAGAGTTGACCCATCAGTAATTACTAAATCATGATCTAAATGATTTGCTAAATTAGGGAACATATCTTTAGATAATATTTTTCCTTTAGATAGTTCAATATCATCTCCAGTATAATGAACTATTCTAGGTTTTATATCCTTTCCACTCGCATCTGGTGATGTATCAACGTGAGCCATTAAGAAAATTGAGTCCTTTCTATTTGAATCTGACTTTATTTTAGCGTATACAAATCCATCTTTAATAAATGCGTTTACACCTAGACTAACTAGTTCATCTTTCAAATAATTTAACAAATTTAGTTCAAGTGGATTAGATGGCCTAGTCTCGCTTTCTTCAATTGAAGTTGTCTCAAATGACACATATTTTAGAAATCTTTCTAATATATCCATAATAATAAATACCGTTCTTCAAAACCTATAAAACTCTATAATACTATAGAATTTTTGTTTGATTCCTTTCTCTTCGAGTCCTATTATATAACATTTTTAGCTATATTTCTAGTTGGTATTAACTCTCCAAAGGCGTTAATTTCGCACGAACGTATGCGTATTATAATTT
>CALCVH010000007.1 GCA_937907585.1 uncultured Bacillota bacterium
TGCTTCTAAGCCACACCACGCAACTCCATCTCTATACCATACTGGAATTCTATGACCCCACCATAATTGTCTAGAGATGCACCAATCTTCTACATTCTCCATCCACTGTTTCCAAGTGTTTAAGAATCTTTCAGGCACAAAATTAACTTTAGATTTCGCTAAAGCTTCTTCAGCTAAAGGTTTCATCTTAACAAACCATTGTTCAGAAATCATTGGTTCAACCATAGAGCCAGTTCTTTCACTATATCCTACTGAATGAGTGATTGGTTCAACCTTAACTAAATATCCAAGATCAGTTAATTCTTCTACTAGTTTTTCTCTACATTCAAATCTATCCATGCCTTCATATTTTGAACATATATTAGTCATTTTACCTTTTTTATCAATAGGTTGAGGCATTTCAAGATTATGACGTTTTCCTACTTCATAGTCATTTGGATCAGATGCTGGAGTGACTTTAACGCATCCTGTACCAAATTCCATATCAACATAACTATCTTCTATGATAGGTATCTCTTTATTCACAATTGGTAATATAACTGTTTTACCAACATATTTTTTATATCTTTTATCTTCAGGATTAACCATTACTGCAGTATCGCCAAACATAGTTTCAGGTCTTGTTGTCGCAACAGTTATCCCACCTTTACCCTTAGAAAATGGATAAGTGATATGATATAAATATCCTTGAGTATCTTCATGAACGATTTCTATATTAGATAATGCAGTTTCAGCTTCGGTATCCCAAGATATCATTCTTAATCCATGATAGATTAATCCTTTATCATATAAGCTTTTAAATACGAAGTTAACCGTTTTATTTAATTTATCATCTAAAGTGAATCTTTCATGACTATAATCGAGTGATAAACCTAAAGAAGCCCATTGACTTCTGATGCGCTTACTGTATTCATCCTTCCATTCCCACGCTACATCTAAGAACTTTTCTCTACCTAAATCATATCTAGATATTCCTTGTTCTTTTAGTTTTTTATCAACTTTAGCTTGGGTTGCGATTCCCGCATGATCCATTCCAGGTAGATACAAACAATCATATCCCTGCATTCTTTTTCTTCTTATGATAATGTCTTGTAAAGAAAAATCATACGCATGACCTATATGAAGTATTCCTGTTACATTTGGTGGAGGTATAACTATAGTGAATGGGTTTCTACTCTTATCGCCAGATGCGAAAAGATTTTTACTTAACCATTCATCATACATACCTGATTCAATCTGTCTAGGATCAAATTTTGGACTTAAATCTTTCATAACGAGCTCCTTTATATAAAAATAAATAAAGTCCTTAGAAAATTATATTTCTAAGGACGCATAAACGTGGTACCACCTTAGTTCGAATAATAAATATTATTCGCACTTAATAGATATAACGGTCTAATCCCGTATATAGTTACTAAAATTCACTATATATTCTCCCTGACTACTTCTTATTAACACTGTATGCATTTACACCAACCATGCATTCTCTATAAGCTAGTATTAACAATACTACTTCAGTTCTTTGAATTTAATTTATTATAAATCTTTTAGAATATATTTTCAATAATGAAATTAGCTTGATTCTTTATTAACTAACAAATCAAAAGAATTCAATACTTTATCTAGATTCTCTTTATTAAGTGATGAATATGGAATAACTAATTCTTCGCTTATATCAAGAGTTTTAGAAACAATCATCTTTCTTTTTCTTATATCATTTCTTTTTAGCTTATCTATCTTAGATAAAATAATGAGAAAAGGAATGTTTCTATTTTTTAAATATGCATTCATTTCAATATCATCTTTAGTGATAGTTCTAGAATCTATCAGTTGAATAATACCTTTTAATTCTTTTCTATTTTCTACATATTTATCTGTGACAATGCTAAAATTTAATAATTCATCTTTCATATTAGCCGCATATCCATATCCAGGCATATCAACTAAAAAGAAATTATCATTTATTAAATAGAAATTTAATGTGACTGTCTTTCCTGCGGTTTTAGATGTTCTAGCGAGCTTGGAATTATTACAGATAGAGTTAATAAATGAACTTTTTCCTACATTTGATCTACCCGCTAACGCTATTTCAACTAATCCATCTTTAGGAAATAAAGTTGAATCCATTATAGTTCCATAAAATAATGCTTTATTTATTTCCATTTTTAGAACCTACCACATCAAGTTTTAACTCAATTTTAGGTCTATTTTGGCTGATTAAAGTAATCTTTTCAGAACTTGAGATATCTTCTTTATTTCTTACATAGAATGATGCATATCCACCGATAATAGATCTAATTTGATCTCCAACTACTTCAAGTCCACTTGATACTTTAATTTGAATTGGTTCAGATAAATATCTTAATACTGTATCGAAATTAGATTTAGCTATCACAGTTACTTTAATTATTTGATATGTATCTTTAACCTCTAATACTTCATGAGATAATTCTGTATCATAATGGTCAAAGTAAGGCATTCCTCTTTTGATTTCTTTAACCTTTAATCCATTAATATAACCTTTATATGTATAGACTGCTTTAGGGTCATGAACATATTTATATATAAGTGATATAGCTTCTTGAGATGATTTAAGATTGATTTTAGATTCAAGTACTTTATCATCATAATCATATTTAAGAATTGTATCAATTTGATTTAATAAAGCACTCGCTTCTTTTTCAGTCTTATTCTCATTTTCCATTATTATTTCTTTACTGATAAAGGCTGTAGTTCTAAAGATTCTGTCATCAATATCTTTAGATATATCATATGTTTTAATTAATCTATCATCTCTATATACTTCAACCTTATCGCAGTTAGTAAATAATACTGGTCCTTCAAGCCACATCTTATTAAAATCACCAGCGTCAAAATCACTAGATACTTCTAAGTATGGTTCACTTGCATATATTCTATATGTATTAGAACTAGTTTTAGGATTTCTAAACATGTCTGTTACACCATGATAACAGATCATATCATTAGGTCCAAATCCAATATGAGTATTATAATCGCTAAACACCCAACCAGTTGCGCCTATTATACCATTTTCTTTTTCCACATGGCTAATAACATTTTTATGGTTTAGTGCGGCTCTATTTCTTCTGTGCTCTGTATCATATGGCTTATTAGGGTACATATGACCACAGTATTCAGTAATTAAATATGGAGTTTTTGAATCAACAACCTGTCTTCTTTTATATATCGCATCTTCAGTTAAGTTTAAATCAAAGTTATTATATGCGTATACATCATCAAAATGTAAGCCTTTTAAGAAGTTTCTTGTGCCTGTAATTAATCTAGATGGATCTAATCTCTTCGCTGCTTCAAAACATTCTTTATTGAATTCATAATCATCAGGTGATTCATTTATTCTTACGCCAAAGAAGAATATAGATGGATGACATCTATCTCTTAAAATCATTGATTCTAAGTTGATCATAGCCTGTCTTTTCCAGTTATCATTACCGATATATTGCCAGCCAGGAAATTCTTCATAGACAATTAAACCGATTTCATCAGCTTTATTTAATAATTCTGGATGGTTCATATAGTGTGAACATCTATATGTATTACATCCGAGTTCATATTTCATGATCTCTAGATCTTTTATCTGCATGTTTATAGGCATCGCATAACCTACATATGGGAATGATTGATGTCTATCAAGACCTCTTAATAGATAATATTCTCCATTGAGTAATAATCCTTTTTTATCAGCTTTAATAGATCTAAATCCATATTTAAATGATAATTCATCAATCACTTCCCCGTCTTTAGATAATGTGATATATACATCATATAATTTAGGATTTTCAGGACTCCATAAATCAGGCATATTGAAATCATATTTATAGTCTTTTCCTGATTCAATCATCTTATCTGATTCAACGATTAATTTATTGTTATCTTTAATTAATAAACCAATCTTTTCTTTTTCATGAGAATTGAATTCTACACTGAAATGTAGTTTTCTAGAATCATCTAATAAATTAGTTTCATATATAAATGGATTATATAGATATGTATCACTAACTTCTATTAAATATACTTCTCTATAGATACCACCAAATCCTAAATAATCAACTATATTTCCAAAAGGTGGGAAATAATCTTCTTTTGATGAAACCATTACATATATTTCATTGTTTCCACCTTTTAAATAATCTGTAGCATCAAAGAATATTTCATTATATCCACAGTTATTTTCGATAGCTCTAATACCATTAATATATATCGATGATGATTGAGCGATACCTAAGAACTTTAATAAATACCTTTTATCTTTAGATTTTCTTATTTTAAGGATTCTTTTATATGAAGAAGTTATCTTATAATCTTCATAATTAAAATAGTTATAAGGAAGAATTTTTAAAGTATGAGGGATGTCTACTTTTATGAATCCTTCAAAATTTCCTTCGTTCATATCTGAATATTCAAATTTTTCTTTAAACATCCAATCGTAATTTAAATTAGTAACTTTTCTCATATCTATAATATCTCCTATATATTATTATAAATTATTAATACTATAATGTCTATTCTAGTTCAAATTTACCAGTATATAGTTCATAGTATCTACCATGTTTATTAAGAAGAGATTCATGTGTACCTCTTTCGATAATTCTACCATGTTCCATGACCATTATCGCATCACTATTTTGTATTGTTGATAATCTATGAGCGATAACGAATACTGTTCTATTTTCCATTAATTTATCCATACCTTTTTGGATAATTGATTCAGTACGAGTATCGATTGATGAAGTTGCTTCATCAAGGATTAATACTGGACAATCCGCAATAGCGGCTCTTGCGATCGCAATGAGCTGTCGTTGACCTTGAGATAATTTTTCTCCAGCTCTAGTTAAAACTGTATCATATCCATTAGGCATCATTCTAATAAATCCATCAGCGTTAGCGATTTTAGCGGCTTCTATTATTTCTTCATCAGTCGCATCCTTTTTACCAACTCTAATATTGTCTTTAATAGTGCCTGTAAATAAGTTAGTATCTTGTAATACTAAGCCTAAAGATCTTCTTAAATCTGATTTTTTAATCTTATTTATATTAATTCCATCATATCTGATCTTTCCATCTTCAATATCATAGAATCTATTGATTAGGTTAGTGATAGTTGTTTTACCTGCGCCTGTTTCACCAACTAAAGCAATTCTTTCACCTGGATTAGCGTAAATATCAATATCATATAATATTTGGTGTTCAGGTCTATATGAGAAATCAACTTTATCAAGTACGATATTTCCTTCTAACATTGTATAAGTTAATGAACCATCTTGATGAGGATGTTTCCAAGCCCATTTATGTGTCACTTTATCAGTTTCAGTAATAGTTCCATCTTCACTAACATTAACATTTACTAAAGTTACATATCCATTATCTTCTTCATGTTCCATATTCATAAGTTCGATAATTCTTTCGCTTCCTGCGCTCGCTAAAGCGACTGATGTTAGTTCTTGAGCGAATCTTGCGACTGGGTTTGAGAAACTATTAGTATATATTAAGAATGCGGCTAACATACCTATTGTATAAGGATTAACATTACTAGCGGATTTAATAACTATAAATGCGCCAATTAAAGCGATTAAGATATATTCAATTCTTACAAGATTTCCATTTAAAGGGCCTACGATATTACCTATCATATTTCCTTTCATTTCTTCTTGTCTATATTCTTCTTTTATTTTATCAAAATCTTTAATAGATTCTTCTTGATGGTTAAATACTTGTACAACTCTAGTTCCGCCCATCATCTC
>CALCVH010000008.1 GCA_937907585.1 uncultured Bacillota bacterium
TTAATTCTATGTATGAAGCATAATATTGAAAGCGCACAGGAACTCGCAGCCAAAGCGAATATAAGCGTTGATTCAGCAGCAAGAGTAATTAACCAACAAGAACTATCTATTGATGAAATAAAAGCGTTATGCCTATATTTTAAGGTTAGTGCGCCTTATTTAATGTGCATTACCGAGCGCAATAACTATCCAGAGTTGCAACTAGATTATGCCAACATATAAGGATAAAGAACGTGGCACTTGGTATTATTCATTTACTAAAGTTGTTGATGGAATAGTTTATAGACATAAAAAAAGAGGCTTCCACTCTAAAGCAGAAGCCACCATGATGGAACTTAAGGATTTGGAATCACTCAAAGTTCTTAAAAGCGAGTTGTATAAAAAATACACTTGGAATGATATATTCGAAATATTCCTAAAATATAAAAGCCAAAAATGTAAAATATCAACACTCGATAACGATAAAAGAATGTATAATACCCATATTAAGCCTTATTTTTGCGATATTTGCGCTTTTTCTACAAAAACCGATAAAATATTCACTTGGAAACAAGAAATTGTAAATAAAGGCTTTACAGAGTTTCACACAAATAAGATTATAGGTTTACTTAAGCAGTTAATATCTTTTGCCAACGCTAAAGGTTATATCAGCAATCAAGCACTTGTGAGTGAACTTGACAAAGTTAAACTAAATCAAATAAGACTTGAGCGCCAAGTTCTTACGCTGGATCAAATAAAAATATTTTTAGATAGTTTCTTAAAAGATGATGCCAACGAATACATGTATTGGCTTTACTTCTATGGCTTGGCTTATTCTGGTATGCGACCTAATGAATATAGGTGCTTAACTAAAGCCGATATTATAGGCGATTATTTATCAGTCAATAAGTCTATAACAAGTAAGGTATATGCTAAAGGCGATATAATCCAGACACCTAAAAATCAAAGCTCAATTAGGAAAGTCTTAATGCCTCATGACATTATAGAACTACTAAATGCCTATACTAAAGACTACAAGCCTACTGACTTTATTTTTGGCAAGGATAAGGCATTAAGGGAAACCACACTTAAAAGGCAGTTAGACAAGCACCTAGAGGCTGCTAACCTACCACACATAGTTTTATATGGCTTTAGGCATAGCCACGCCACAAACCTAATTCGTGCAGGTGTGCCAATTAAGGTAGTAAGTAAAAGGCTAGGGCATAAGGATGCATCAACAACTATGAATACATACTGGCACTTATTTAATGAAGATGAAGCGCAAGTATTAGAAATATTGAAATAAACAAAAAAAGGGGATGCCGTAATCATCCTCTTTTTCTTATGGTGTTAATACACCTAATGCCATTGGCATTTTGTCCTATAATGTATGTCTACCCCTAGACAATATAATTATACATCATTTTTCTCAAAAATACTACAAACTATGCCAAAAACTATGCCACGAGCTTTATATATAATAAAAAAATGGCTTAATAAAGCCACTTGCTTTTAATATGGCGCGCCCAGTAGGAGTTGCACTTAAACATTTTAAATAGTTTTAATATCTTTTATTTCGTTTTATTTCGTTGTGCATTTTGGCTTTGTTATGGCATATTTAAGGCAAAAACCTTTTAAAACGTTTTAAAACCTTTTATTTTATCACTCTAAAAGTATGCCACAAAGTGTGCCACGCTTGTCAAGAGTAGTACCATTTTAGACAAAAAGAAAAAGGAGGCTAAATAATAGCCCCCTCCTGTAAATCTTTTGTTCTCTTATATTCTGCAATTTGTCTTTCAGCTTCTTCTATTACTACCTTTTTAGCTGCTTCAAGTTTTTCTTTGTAAGAATCTTCAAGCTCTTGTCTTACTTGATCCTTTACTGCTTCAACACCTAGTTCTTTTACTGGGTGCTTATCTACCCAACCTTTAAAGTCTTGTAATATATCAATTCTATTTGTTAAAGGTAGTAAGAAGTTATCACTAAATACTGTCTTTGCAGTATAAATACCCATAGCGAATGACAAAGTCATCATGAATACTCTTATGATGTATTCAATAAGTAAAACAATCCAACCATTTGCCTGTTCTAATAATTCGTTCATTTGTGGTTTTAAAGCAAAAACAGTAAAGATAACACTAATAAGGATTGTTTGTGCAACTTTTAAAGCACCACGATTGAAGATGTCTTTTGGCGCTTCATTATTTACCTTATATTTGTCATCTCTATTTCTCTTGATGTCTAAATAATACCCAAATGAAGTTGTTGAGATTCTAGGGTATTTAACGCTCATATATTGCCAGTTTTTTTCGATGAACTCATCAGTTAGCATTTCTTCTATTCTTATACGCTTTTTGAAATAGCGTTTAGAGAAGTAGCCATGAAACCAACCAGAGAACTCAAATATCTTATAGTCGCCACTTTCTTTAGCTCTAAAATAATCTTGCACCCATGAATCACGCTCATGTTTTTGGATTCTTGCAAGTTTTGTATTTAATTTAGTTCTTAAATACTCTTTCTTAATTCTAGGGTTAAGTTCATTATCTACATAATCAGTAAACTGGTCGCGATGGTCGTTCTTAAATGGTAGCTCTGATCTATAATCTGCATATAGCTTGTCATAGCGCATATCTTTTAACTCTAGCTTTTGCATCTTTAAAATGATGGCTAAAACTAAAGTGCATGAATATAATGTAGCTTTTACAAACACTTCTTGCCAGAATACACCTGTTGTGATACGCTCTGGCTCAAATGACATATTTACCCAATCCCACATATTGCCTACAATAGTCATAGTAAGAATAAGTAATATTTCTAAAGTAGTGTATAAAGCTGTCTTTCTATTTTTAGTTTTTGTGTCCATAAGGTCAACCCCTTATTACTTTGCTTTTAATAAATCTACTCTCTTGTCAATTTCGATTTTTTCTCTTGCTATCTTGCGAAGCTCACGCTCTCTATCTATATAAGCAATACAAGTATAATCAATAAATATGCCTATTGTATAAGATAGTAGCACCCACCATAGTGTATTATATGCTAGGTCAAAGTTCGCTTTAAATAGTTTCATTACAATTAGCGCAAATACTGGCACACACATAGCTTTAATACCTAAAATAGAGTATTTAAGCACCTGCTCTTTATGTGTTGATTCTGGAAGTTTTTTGATAACTTTTCCTAGAGTTTTAATACCTACAACAAAGACAAAGATTGCAAGTGCTAAACCCCATCCTGTAAGTTTATAGCGTGATGTATATTTAAAAATATCATACCTACAAGCCACTATAATTATTGGTGCAACTAAAGTAGCGCATAGATAAAGTATATTAAATACTAACCAGTAAATGCGAAGTTGTTTAGGTTGCCATTGGTCTATGTTCTTGAAAAACATAAGTAGCACCTCCTATTACTTATCTAGCTCAATGTTAATATCATCTAGATGTTTGCGCATTTGTTCTACTGATTCTTTAGCATTGATGCGCTTTTCACTATTTTGGCGCTTTAATTCATCAACGATAGTTTGGTTGATTGATTCTAATTCTTTTGTAAAGCCATCAGC
>CALCVH010000009.1 GCA_937907585.1 uncultured Bacillota bacterium
ATGCAACACTATTTTCCATAATGCCTATTTTTGTGTATAAGTTTTTAGTTTATCCCAAGTAGATAAGTATTTTTGATCTTGTTCAAATTGTTGTAATGTCTTAGTTCCGTTTCTGACATCACCATTTAATACTGATGCCCAATCGTCAATCCACATCTTGTCTCTTAAATACCACCAGTCACCTGGAGTTTCATATTCCGCAGCACGCACAAATACGATTGAGTTTCTTGGATTTTGATTAGATTGTAAGAATACTTCAGTATTCGCTAAATCCATTTGTGAAGGGATTGCGAAACCTGATTCAGCTTGAGCTTGTTGACCAGTTTTACCACCGATATATTCACAGAATATCCATGCAGCATTCTTCTTAGCTGATTTAGCGTTTACGCATAACGCAACTGAGCCAGAATGTCCTGCTTCAATGCCGTGAACTTTTACATCACCAACTGTTTTTCCTTCTGGAATATTATCACCTTCAGCGTAATATTCTTTATATTGTGGTAGTGGACATACATCCCATTCATAGAATGAATCCATTTTCTTTCTAAAGTTAACAGTAGACCATCTACCATCAACTAACATCGCAACCTTACCACCAGCGAATGCCGCAACCTTACCAGCGTCTCCTCCAACTGATGTTGGAGCTGGACAAATGCCATATCCAGGCATTCCTGTTTCAACTTCAATAGATGTCTTTTGACCTACTCTTACGAATTCTACGAATGCATCTCTTTGAGATGGTAAAACATTTAATTTACCTTCAGATACTAATGTTTCTAATTCAGGTCTAATTGTTTTTTCACTAGCTTTAGGGTCAACTAATTTATCTCCCCAAGCGATGATTTCTCCAGCGTTATATTTATTTCCATTAATAGTTATGCCTTCAGTATTGTCATCCGCAACTATATAGTTAGGAGTAGGATCCATCAAAGTGAAATCCCAGTATCCACCAGTATATTTAGCGTCATCAGTAGGAACGTATTCTATACAGTCTCCACCAACGCTCCATCCATAGTTAAACCACCATTCAGTGTAATATCCATAGATAGATGAATCGTTATATTTAACTCTATTAGCTTCTTGAACGATTGTAGATAATTCAACGCATTCGCTCCAGCTCATAGGAATTTGGTTGTTGAACCATTTATTTCCGTTTGAATCAACGAAATAACCTTTTTCTTGAACAGTAGTTTGGATTCCATATTCAGCTTTAGTTTTGCCTCTTGAATCAACTAAGCCATTATTGAAATCAGCTAAATTTTCTTTCGCTACTGATATAACATTTACATTAGCGTTTTTGAAATAAGTTTCATTATAATAAACAACTGTTGGACCGATATCCTTTGGAATTCCCCAATAATGAGCGTCTGGTCCATCTTGAGTAGTTGTGTTAGTGTCATATTTAAAACGGTTAACAGATGTAGCCCACATGTTGCTTAAAACGATTTCTTTACTATTTTCAATATAGCTATCTAGAGGTTCTAGATATCCAAGTTCTGCATAGCTCTTGAAATCTGAATCTCCAACATATAGAACATCTACTTTCGCTTTAGTAGATCTTAAAGCGTTTTTCGCTGCAGTACTATAGTCAGCGTTACCTTTTGTTTCATAGTTTACATGGATTACTCCATCATATAATTCATTGAATTTTTTAACGAGTTCAGTAAATACACTAATTTCATTTTCATCACCATATCCCCAGAAAGTGATTTCTGTTGATTTTCCACCTGTAGGTTTTACTACTTCGCCTTGATCATCGATAACGACATCTGATTGAGTAGTCTTCTTTCCACATGCGGCTAATATTAATAGAGATGATAATAGAATTAATGAACTAATTATGATACCAATTTTCTTCATTTTTTATCTCCTAATTATGAATTAGCGGGAGTAAAAAACTCCCACTAATCTTATTTCATTTTTTAATAAATCTTTACAAGTCCAGTCTTAGTAATATTGAATGCTGGGTTAGAGTCATTGAATAGCCATGAGAAGCCGTTATCATATACACCACCAATTACTAATGCACAGTCACCTTGGCTTGCGCCTGGCAAGTAGATTTCATAAGTAGTTGTATAAGCGTAATCTGATCCTTCAGCGTTTTCTACTGTCTTATAATTAAATCTTAAATTACCTATCGCAGTTTTATTCCATGTAGTAACTGCGAGTTGTGTTCCTTGATAATTTAATCTTAGTTCAGGTCCACTATAATTCCACCACTGACTTCCATCACCTTGAATAGATACACTGTCAGCTTTGTTGTGCTCTACAGTGATTGCGAGTACTGCAGCTGAGTTACCAATCATGAATCCTCTTGCTGTTATTCTTGAACCTTGAGCTTCAGCTGTAAATGCTTTAGACTTAATTTCTTCAGTCCATAATTCTTCATTTAATTCGCCATCAAGAGTTAATCCTTCAGGAATCACATAATGATCTTGGTTACTATAGATACCTGTAGAGTCAACATATCCAAAGTTGCCATCCCATAATAATGCTTGCCATCCTTGGAATCCATTACCATTACATCCAAATTGAATTGTTCCATCACCAACATTTGGTAAGAAATATTCAACTACAGTTTGATATCTATAACCTGCATCAAAGAATTCGCCACTTGTAAGTTCAGTTCTATTCATACTTACTTGAGTATAATACTTAGTTACTACAAATTTATCAAATAATGAGAATCCAATTGGAGTGCCATTTACACCAAACTTGATTTCAATATTATCATTTGTCCACCAATCAGCTGTAGGAGCCGCTAACATACATTGATAGATTGTGAATACTAAATGTAAGCCTTCTTCTGATGTGTAACCTGTAATATGAAATTTAGCTTTATCATTGCCTAATACGATAGATGCTTTGCCTTCATATTCATTTAAGTTTCCATCAAATGTGATTTCACTTGATTTAGGACTTCTATTATCTAATCCGTTTTGATCGATATATAAATATCCAGGATGTGATTCACCTTTTCCGAAGAATACTTTTCTAGCGTTTAAAGCTGATGTTGTAGTTTGCCAGAATTGGTCATACCATTCGTTATCGCTCATTCCTTCATGTCTTGCAACTTCGCCAACTGCTTTATAAGCGTAAGCGAGTTCTACAGGAGTGTTAGGATTATAGTTAGCGATTTGATCAGCCGCAATGAACATTTCATAGACATGTTCATATTTACCACTAAATTCACCAGAATCAAGCAATGTTGAACTATAGAATTTTTCAGTGATTCCATTAAATAATCCATTGTTAGAAATATAATGTTGAACACCATTTAATTTGAATTCTAAATCATGGTTAGCGTGCCATTCTTCTTGATCGTTTACATTTGCGTTAGTATGAGCGATCGTTAAGATGTATACGCCTTTAGCGCCTTGTCTCGCAAATACTCTAACATCTCTACCACCTTCTACATAGAAGTGATCAGATGTAGTATAGAGTTCATCTTTAACACCATCAATAGTAATTGCGTCAGCTGGAAGTACGAATTCACCAGTTAATACAGTTTTACCTGTTAAAACAATTTCAACTGTGCCATTTTCTTTAACTGTTAATTCAGTTTCACCATTCTTAAGTGATTTAATAATCCAATTTCCTTTTGGAGTTACTACTAATGTATCACCTTGTGCAGGGTTTTCATTAGATAATGTTACATAGTCTGTGATTTGAGTCGCATCTAATAATGTATCTAACGTATAAGTGATTGATACATTTTGATCAGGCATAGTAAATGTGTATTTACCATCAGTTAAAGTTAATACTTGATCATTCGCTTTAACTTCTGTAACTGCGACACCATTAGATAGAGCTAATGTGAATTCAACAGTTTCACCAGCGAATGCTTTAGTCTTTGATACTGATGGAGTAGCTAATGTAGTAGCTTCAGGAATAGTGATAGTTCTAGCTTTACGTAAACCATTTTCATCAACATGGATAGTATTTCCATCCCAAGCTAATCCGATCCATGAGCCACTTCTAAATCCATTACCATTAGAAGAGAATTCCATTTCTCCTGCGCCTAATCCAGGAATGAACCATTCGATATCAGTTTCATAAGTGTAACCTTGATCGAAGAATTCACCACTTGTGAGTTCTATTCTCTTAGCTGTTGCGGTAGTTGTTCCATAGCTATGAGCTACGAATTTATCATAGATTGTGATACCAAATAATCTACCATTGTATTTAAGTTCGATATTATCATTTAACCACCAATCTGGTACATCAGTTGAGATAGCTTTTGAATAAACTTTAATACCGATATATAAACCATCATTTTGAGTGAATGCTGATAATAAGAATTTAGATTTATCATCACCTAGTAATACAGATGCTTTAGATTCGAATTCTTCTAAGTTTCCATCGATTGTAGCGTGTTCTGGAGTCACTTTCTTATTAACGAATCTTAAGCCAGTTTGAGTGATGAATGTTGCGCCTGGATGAACTTCACCTTCACCAAATACCATTTGTCTAGCGTTGATTGCGCTTACTGTTGTTTGCCAGTAATTATCCATCCAGTTATAGCTTGATTGATTTTCATGAGATACCTGTTCTCCGATTGCTTTATATGCATATCCAAATTCTAAATCGCCATCAATTGACCAATCTTTAATTTCTTCTTTCGCAACGAAGAATTCATATCTATGTTCATATTTACCAGCGAATTCACCTTCTTCAAGTTTAGTTACTTGAATCATCTTTTCTTTAATTAATCCAGATTGTCCATCAACTGATAAGAACATTTGTCTATCTTGATTAATCTTGAATTCTATATTATGATTATCGAACCAGTTAGGTTGATCATTTACATAATTTAATGTATGAGCGAGCACATAGAAATATACACCATTTGTACCCTTAGCCGCATATACAGATACGTCTCTTCCACCTTCAACATAGAAGTGGTCTGGAGTTCCATATAATTCAGTTTCTAATTCTAAGTCTACTTTTATTTGATCAGCTGGTAATAATACTTCACCAGTTAATTCCATATATCCTTCAAATTTGAATTCATATGTTCCGTTTTCTTTAGCGATTAAATCAGTTCCATTTAATAATAAACTCTTAACAATGAATCCATCTTTAACTGTTACAACAACTGTATCACCTTCAGCTGGGTCATCATTAGATAGAGTTAATCCAGTTCTAAGTGCGTCTTGAACTACTAATACAGAACCGCTAATCTTAACGCTTACTGTTACATCTTCACCAGGCATTTCAAATGTGTATTTGCCTTCAGTTAATGTTAAAACTGTTCCGTTAACTGTAACTTCTTCAACTGTGATACCTTCTTTAACTTCTACTGTTAATGTTACAGTCTTTCCTTCTGTTTGTTCTAGAACGTCTGATGTAACTTTTAAAGCTGGAGTTTCAGTAGGTAATACTACTTTATGTGCTGGGAATTTACTTAAAACTTCAATTCTATCAGTTGTGAATGTTAAATCTTTAGCGTAAACATTCATATTGAATGTGAATACTGAGATTGCTGCTAATTCATCTTCAGTTAAGTTAGAATCTTCTAAAGACGCAACTAATCTTCCGTTAGCGTAGAATGCTAAACGTTTTCCGTCTCTAGCGATTCCAAGAGTCATATAACTCTTATCAAATTTATGATCATATCCTGGAGTACCAAATGATAAGTATGGGAATACTTCTTTTGTCCAGTTTCTATTAACTTCTTCTGCTCTATATAAAACGTTACCCCAGTTATCTGTATAGTGTACAGAACCATCAATTCTTTCTGGGTTTGTAACTGTTGATGAGTTGATGAAGAAGAAATATGTTCCGCTTGCTGATCTGATTGCTAAACCTGTTTTAGCCCATTCATCTGTTGGACAGTAACATTCTTCTAATGAAATCTTAGCTTCTGCATAGAATGTATTTGAATATAATCCATTAAAGAAGAATTGAGATTCAGCACCAATTCTATTAAATGATCTTCCTGCGTTATGATATACAGTTTCATCATCTTCTGTAACTATTTCCCAACCTGGAGAATGAACGAGTTCAGGAGCGTTCTCGGTATTTACATCACCTTTAGCGCCTTCAAGTTCAAATTCTAATCCTAAAGCTTCCATTACTTCTTTAGTGAATGCTGCATAACCATCGATACCATAATGTAAACCATCAGCGCCATACCAACGCATTGTTGATCCATTTTCATCCGCAGTTATTACTTCACTCATCTTAATTACAGTTAAATAAGATAATTCTTCTGCTAGAGCGCTTACTCCTGCGTTATATACATCATAATCAGACCATTTGTTCTTAAACATCATATTGTGACATACATCAGCGTAATAGATATTAGCTTCAGGGAATGCTTCATGATATTTATTTAACATATTTTCAAGTCTTGCTAAAGCGTCTGTTCCAGAGATACCTTCATCATCAATATCGTTTACACCGATATGAACGATGATATTCTTTGGAGAATATAGAACACTTAACGCAACTATCTGGCTAGTCCAATATCCAATCTTAGTTCCGCCTACACCAGCGTTAACAGCGTTTAATTCACCAAAAGCGTTACCGAAGTTATACCAGAATGCTGTATCGATATAGCTATCACCAATGAATAGATAGTCTGTATCTTTAGCTTGAACTTTATATTCATCTAAGTTATCTTTTTGTACTTTATATTCTTTTGCTCTTAATGTCATGTTGAACGCAACAAGTCCGAAATATGCTTCTTCTAATGCGCCTAAATCACATGATAAATATTTAACTAATGTTCCATTAGCGTATAAAGCGAAGATGCTGCCACTACGATAAATTCCAAGTGTAACATAGTTTTCACCTTGATATTGACTTGAATCTCCTCCAAGTGTACCAATAGTTCCCCAGCTACTACTCCAAGAGCCTTCACCGTTATAAGTGTTGTATCCTAAATCAACAGATTGAGCGTTGAAGTTTTCGCCATCAGCAGATGCTGCATCTACATAATAGAAGAAACCTCTATTACCATCTTTAGATCTCGCAACAAGACCAAATTTACCCCATTTTTCGCCGTTAAGTAATTGTTTAACATTTAGTTTAACTTCAACATATTCTTCTAATGCATTACTATGATGCATATAGATATTGTTGTCGCCATCTGATGAAGTCATTTCGATATAAGCGCCTTCTGTTCCATCATCATGAGTGATATCCCATGAACTCGCCATAGATAACTTTTCAGCGTTACCCCAAACTAATCCAAGTTGAGAGAATGGGTTTTCTTCTAAAGTTCCATCTTCTTTAATTCTTGCGTATGTATTAACGCTTTCATAATCTTCACCATTAACTTTTCTTAATTCAATATTAAG
>CALCVH010000010.1 GCA_937907585.1 uncultured Bacillota bacterium
GAACTTGATATTGTAAATAATGCTTTACTTGAACTAAAAGCAATTAAGGAAGCAAAGCCTGATAAAGTATTAGAAACACTAAAAGATATGCTAATTGGTAATGGTATAAATGACTCTATTAACGATTATGTTGATAACTTGATTTTACCTATCAAACAAGCATTACAAAGACTAAATAAATACGATGAAATATTATCTAAAGGTAGACTAACTGATAGAAATTACAAGAATACTACATTAGATTTAGATAGCTGTAAACCTTATTTAAGGTTAGGGCAGTTAGAAGATATTTATGAGGAAGGTAAGTAATATGAATAAAGAATTAGAAGCATTAGAAGAAATAAGAGATTTTAGATATGGGGAAGATAAATTATTAGTTTGTCAAACCGAAATGTATAGCACTATCAAACAAGCCTTACAAAGACTAGAATCCATAGACAATGCAAACCCTAGTGAAGCATTGGAAGATTTAGAACAATTAGCTGAAATGGCTGATAAATGTTGGGTTAGTTGTGATGTTCACAAATGGAAGAATACTATCAAACAAGCCTTAATCAAAGCACAAGAGAACGAAAAGGAAAGTGCTTATATTGAAAAGATTAAGACAATGATGAAGCAAAAGGATTGTGTATTAAGATACATTGAGAGTGAGGACTGTTTCGCGGTTAAAACAATTTTAAGTGATGGATGGTATAAGCTAACGCCTGAATTTGTTGATGACAATGTAAGAGAAGAAATTAAGCCTTTACCACTAATTGAAAAGAATAAGCAATTAAAAGAAGAATTTGCTGAATATAAGAGAGCGCTTGAGATTATTAAGAAAAAAGATGTTGATATTTCATACTTAAAAAACGAGTGTCATTTTGAATTATGTTTATATAACAAATATTTAATCGAAACAAAGCAACTTACCGAAGAAGAATTTGATTTATTAAAAGAGGTGTTAAAATGAAACTATTACTATATTGCACAAAGGCAAAGCCTTATATTACTATTTCGAGTGATAAACAACGAGTATACCCTAGTTGTGTTATAAGTGATGGAATAAAAGAATGGCACTTAAATGGCAAAATCGTAGCTGAAAGTGATTTTGAGGTTGAGGATTTAAGAATAGTTGATGATGACCCATTGGGTGCTTATTGGTATGAAACTAAAACATTAAGTGAAAATGAGATATTAGAAAAATCTTGTTTAACAAGTGATGAGTTATTTGACTATTTAGGTGAAGATAACGAGGGTTATGCAATCCACATTAAGAACTTACATATATTTGATGAGCCAAAAAAAATTACAGCATATCATTGTAAGACTAACAAGAATGATGAACTTTGTTTAAATGGTGGTTGTGGTTATAAATTTTTTTACAAAGCACCTCAAAATATGATGAAGGTGTATGACCATTGGGGAAAAGGAAATGAATATGTTTTAATTTCAATTAGACCTGAATGGTTATGTAAAATTCTAAATGGTGAAAAAACTATTGAAATCCGAAAGAAAGTATTAAAGGAAATGATTATATGAATAAAAGAAAAATAACAATGAAAACACCTACTACACTATATTTCATCAATTTTTTAAGGAAGTTTAATAAGGAATGTGAACCGATAACATCAAAGAGTTTTAATTTAGAAAGAAAAGCAAATAAAAAACTATATCAAATGGTTATTAAAAAGAAATTAGGGAAGGGAAAAAGAGAAAGATGAAAACAAGTGAATTAAGATTTCAAGAAATTGAAAATCAAGTAAATGTAGGACATTTCTTAAATATTATTAAGCAACAAGCAGGAATGGAAAACGAACCTAAAGATACTTGGGTTGGTGAGTTTATCTATGAGATTATTTATAAAGACAAAGAAGTAGGCTATATAGCATACTCTAATTGGAATAATTCTTGCTGCTTATCTTGTGTATATATAAATGAAAGATATAGAAATCAGGGTATAGCAACTGCAAGCATTAGAAAGCTACAATTTATGATAACTCAAAAGAAAACATATAAAATAATGTATGGATTCGTTCATAAAACTAACAAGAACGCTATTCAGCTTTATAAGAAACTAGGCTTTAAGTATTTAGACAATAATGGCTATTATACAGTTTTAGATCCTAGCGAAGATAAATGCAAATTAGATAAAGGAATATTCTATGAGTTTGGAAAGGAACTACTATAAAAAAGGAAGGTAAAATATGAAAACATTAGATGAATATGTATTAAATGAATTAGAAAGCACAAAAAATGAATTAGCATTAGTTAGAAAGGTAAATGAAGAATTAAAAGCTAAAATTGATGAAATGTTAAACAAACAAACACTTGATGAAGTAGCTGAAGAAGATTTACCAAAATCAAAGGTATATACAGTTAGCGAACAGCCTAATTTCTATTATAGCGTTCGCTATGAAGATGATTATTACTTAAATGATTTATTAAAGAAATATAACAAGACACCTGAATATTTAAAAAGGGTTTTAAACGGTGAAGAAGATTTTGAAGAATATTGCAATTTAAAAGGAAAATACGGTGATGCTGTAGGAAAAGTGGAGCAAAGCACTTATGATTTCTTAATGGTTAATTTTTATGGAAATAAAGCATTGTTCTATACCGATTACAATAAACAAATTGGTATTATTCATTTAGATAATCAACAGTATTTCTTATCACCTGAAAAAGCAAAAGAACGAATGGAAACAATGGTTAAACAACAAATTAAAGATTATTTTGCTTATAAGCGTGATGAAAAGTTTGAACCAAAAGAAGAAAAGGAGAAACAAGAATGAGTAAACCATTAGAATTTAAAATTATAGAAACAAAAACAGGTTATGTTATGGTATTTTATTACGAAGATGGAACTACTGAAGAAGTTATTATCGGTAGCATACCAAAGGGAATAGAATTGAATAGACATTACAACATAACTGATTTATATGGCTATACAGTAATTGATGATAGAAAAGGATTATAGATGAATAAGATAACTAGAAAGAAATACAATATAGCAAAAAATGCTTTTGTTGGTGTAGAACAAGAAATATACGCTTATACAATACGCTGTAAATATATTCATAGTATGAAACAATGTAGGAAAAGAATGAATAAAAAAAGAGGTTATGCTTAATGAGTTTAATGAGTGAGTTAGTTAAACAATACAAATTAGATCCTAGCGATGAACTAAAGGATAAAATCGTTGAAGCTGCGATTGAAAATGAAAGACTTGAAGAACTGCATCAAAGAAACGTAAGAGAAAACAAGCGTTATAGAATTGAAAAAAGAACAAATGGTGAAACAAAGGTTTTAGGACATACTGATTTCATTTTTGATTACTTACAAGGAAATAAATATTACTATGACAAATGGAAATTTTATCCTATAGTGGTTGTTGATACAGCCAAAAACAAAGAATTAGAAATTGAAACCTATTCAGTATTTAGAAAAAAATTACAGGAGTGGATGTAAAAAATGGAAGTTAATGAAGCAATTAAAAGAATAAGACAGGAAACTTGTCCTGCAACATATATGCAAGATTTCGATAAGGAACAATGCTTAAAGGTAATTGAAGATAGTATCAAAGAAAAAGATGCTACTATACAAAACCTAAAAGAATATTTAAACAAATGGAACAATATGCTACAAGTTGATGGTGTAAATAGTAAATCAATGGTAAGAAATGATATACAACACCTTTTAAATAAGTTAAAATAAAATAAAAAGGAAAAGGTGAATAGTATGGATAGAAAGATTTTGGTAGAAGTAAGCGAAGAAGAATTAAAAGAACTTAATAAAGAGAAAACACTAGATGATTATGTAGATGGTTTAATAAATTATTTCGATACACATAATTGCGTTAAACAAAGAGGACATATTGATCCTATTAGTGCAATCGGAATAATGACTAAATTATATCAAACACCTAGTAGAACGATAGAATTTTCTCATAATTCGGATGGTGTGATTTATGTTAAAGTAGAAAGGAACGCTAATGATAACAATTAAAGTAAGCGAAAATTTAAAAGAAACAAAAATTGAAATAACAGGACACGCTGAATATGAAGTCGAAGGTAAAGATATTGTATGCGCTGCAGTATCAACAGTTGCTAACTTTGTAAATATGCAAATGGCAGGTCTAATTGAAGAATACGGTTTTTTCAGCAATCATAACAAACTTGTAAAGGGCGATACAATATTATTTATTCCTAGAATGAAAATATACAGTCCTAAAGCACCTGTAGAAAAAGAAAAACAAATTAGGATGCTTGAATCAGGTATGGTAATAGCAGCTCTAAACAACATTCGTAGAACTACACTTGAATTTCTATCACAATTAGCTGAACAATATCCTAATTATGTAAAAGTTGAGAAAAGCCAAATCTAATGAATATTGTCTTTTTAAGTGGCAAGCTAATTGGAATACAGGAATACGAAAAAAACGTAAAAATAGGGCAAATTGAAGATGAAGGAAATAATTATCTAGTTGTATGGGAAAATAAAAATTTTGTTAATGATGAAATTATAGGAAAAAATATTTCAGTTTTAGCAAATATAATTATATTAAAAATTAAAAATGCAAAAGGTAAAGTCACTTTTGTTAATGGCTACAAGGTTAAGGAGATGGAAATAATAAATGACATTTAGCGGAGCAAGTTATGAATCAATGCTTGATATAGAACGTTTAATTTACATTGAGAGAAGTAGATTAAGAACCTATGAAATAAAATTAAAGTATATGAGAGAAATTAAGGACAATGATGGAATAAAAGAAACACAATTCCTAATGAACCTATGTTCTAACTATGTAGATGAACTTAATAAGCTAGAAGAAAGTCTATTAGAAAAAGTCGATATGTTCAATATGCAACTTGGTGATACTGAATCTAATATCTTTATTAGAAAATTCATCAAGGCGCAAGATAATCAAAAAATACAAAATGAATTGTTCTTATCACCTGCAGCAGTATCTAAATATTGCAAGGCGATTAAAGACAAGATGATGAATACTGAATACGGAAAACAAATACTAGAAGTGTTAAAAAAAGAAGGGGATTAATCAATCCCCTTTTTCTTCGCCTATAAGCTCGCCTAAAGCATTTAGAATGAATAGTAAAATTATAATCATATTAAATACCTAATTGTTTTATTTCTCTATTTGTTAGTCTTAAAGTTGATTTCAAATATGTTTTATACAACATACTATCAACCTTATATCCTAGAGCTGTATAAACGAAGTATTTATTGCTTTTATTCATTCTTAATGAGTTGATATATTTAGTTATTTTGGTTTTCTTTGAAGTCTTTTCATCGCCTTCAATTTCACTAGCACCGATAATAGCAGCTAAAGTTTTAGGATCTATTGACTTGTTTAAGTATGCAAGTTTCTCTAAAAGGTTCATTGTTTCACCACTTTGAGCCTTTTTACTAGCGTTATAATAAGTATTTATAACTTTTGTTATAACTTTGGCTTGCATTTCTTCATTTAAGCCACCAAATTGGCTAGATTTTGTGATTTCATCTAAAACACCACCAACATTACCATAATACTTTGAAAACTCGTTATAATTGATTTTTCGAGTTTCACCATTTACACTGTAAGTTTCAGGAGCAGCCTTAACAATTACATCAGTATAGCCTTTAGAGTATAAAGAATATAAAGTGTTCATTGTGTCTTTAGATAAATTTACATATCGGTTTGTAAAAATTCGGTAGTAAGTCTTTGATAAATTACTTGTGCTAGCATTTTTTACAGTTGACTTTGTAATTTCTTTGCCTTGATATACTGAAGTATCAAACGCTACTACATAATCACTTGCACCTGGTATGTATTGAGCTAATGCTTTAGTCCACTTGTAAATGTTAGTTCCAGGTAAGCCTGTAATATAACTTAAATCAGTATTGATTTCTTTACCTGTGATTTTACCATCCATATTTTGAAAAATATTTGTGACATTATCTAAAAAGCCTGCTCTTAAATTACTGAAGTTGACTTTCCACTTTTGCTTTAGATCCAATTCGATATTGTTTAATATAGGTATCATACCCATAATGTTATCGTTGAAATAATCAACACCAAAGTTTACGCCTTCTTTTGAAGCATTAATATCCTTCCAATCGTTATTTACGATATGTTTGAATAACTCGCCCATACCTGTATATACAATTCCTTGAATTAATAATGCAACTAAAGACTTTGCTAAATCATCCCAATCACCTCTAGTGATAGGAATACCGTGTTTCTTTTTATAGGCTATCTTTTCTATTGCTGAATAAGCCATAGATAGATTTTGTTGTGCTTGACTTTGGAACATTGTGAATAATCTTACTAAATCGTTTCTACTACGTAAAAATTCACTTCTACCTAATGCGATATAGTTAGGCTGTGTATTAAATACAGTCTTTTCAGCTAACTTTGTAGCTTCTTCTATATTCCAAGAACCATCAGCATTTCTTGTTTGTAGTAAACTAGCCTTCCATATAACATTAATAGCATAAGTATCGAAAGCATTTATTCCACGTGATAATGTAGATTTTACACCTTCTAAAGCCTCACCTACATAAGCTAATGCACCTTGTGTTTCAGCTTGTGCTACTTGTTTTGTTTGTTGTCTATAAGTGAACATATCAGGTTTAGGTGGTAATTTACCATTACCGATACCAACACCGAAACCACTCTTTAAGGCTTGTGCTAAATATCTACCTTTAATATATCTCATAGCAGCAGGGATTGAAGCAACCTGACTAAACATTACTTTAGGGTTAGCACCAAGCGCTACTGTTGCAACATTTCCACGTATCTTATTGATTATCTTATAGAATATATTATCAACATTGCTTGCTTGCTTACCGCCAATGCCTTGAACATCATTCATTAATGTAGCGATAAATCTTTGTAGTTTTACACCACTTACATTATCATATCTACTCTTTAATGCTTGTGCGAATGTCTTTCCGCCTTCTAGCTTATAGTTCCATAACTTTTTAACGTTATCAGCAACTACACCATAACCTGCATAATTAGACATTTGAGATAGATGATTCATTACAACATCTATAATGTCATTTAACTTAATAGCACCCATAGTTCCTGTAGTTGTTTCATTAAATGTATAAGCTGCAGTTCCAGGCATTTGAGTATTAAAGAAATTATCACTTGAAATGTTTTGTTGTCTATCACTTTCAGCTATAGCGATAGGGAAGTAGAAATCATCACTAACATTTGAGAAACCCCAACGTTGCATATCAACATCCTTTTTATATCTTCTAGCCTTTTTAAAGAAGTTCTCAACTGCATTTAAGAATTGACTATCAATTGAATTTGCATCTTGTAAATTAAACTCTTTCTCAATAGCCTTGATTAAACCTTCTAGCTTTGCAGTATCAACATTTCCGTTTTCATCTCTAAATTGATTAACAACACCATCTATTTCAATACCACCAAAACGATTTTCTATATGTTGTCTAGCCTGTTCACGCTTAAACATCTCGTATAAGCTCAAGAATTGCCCTTTCTTTGCCTTTATTCCGTTTAACTCGTATGTTTTCTTTAGGATCTTTTTAAATGCTTTAGAATCCTTATTTTTCTCAAAGTCATTAAATGTGCTACGTAAATCAAGTTCGGCACTTTCTTTTCGTTTTTCGCTTTCAAATAACTCTTGATATACTTGATAGATAACTCTATTTTCATCATATTGAGCCATTTTCTCAATAACAGCTAACGGAGTTAAGAAACTTTGAGTAAAACTGAAACTCTCTAATTTTTCATCAGGTTTCTTCCAATTTTCATCTTGTGCAATTCTAGCTAGATCCGCAAGTGAAATATCATATTTACCCATTTTGATATGTCTTAACTTGATTTCAATTTCAAACATTCTCTTAATACCATTTAATACTTTTTGATATATTGAATAATATCCAACATTTCTATCAGTTTCATCAGTATTAATTAATGTATCAATGTAATCATTTAAAACCTTGAATGGATTGCTTTCTTCACTTGAAAAATATGTATTAACAGGTGTATCACTTTTTTGATTTTTCATATAAGCCAAGTTCCAAGCGTTTCTTAATTCCATTAATGGTTGTAATAATTCACCATTTAATACCTTTTCAGCCTTTAACTTGTTTGTAATCTTATAGAAATCTCGCATAGCTTTAACTAAATCAGGATTTACACCACCTGTTCTTATACCACTCTTTGTAGCACCATCAATATCACTCTTAATCTTATTATAGAAGTTTTGAGCAGTTCTAGTGACTAATACAGCTCGTTTATATTGCTTGAATCCGCCTCGCATAGCTCTTAACTTTTCTTTAATTTGTTCATTGTAAACCCATAGTTTACTAATTCTTTCTAGGAATTTACCTTTAGTTGATATTGAAGCACCTTCAAATATAGAAGTTAAACCTTTTCTAATTTCTTCCATATCTTGTGCGAATACATCACGGTTCTCGCCGTTCTCAATATATTCATCACCAAATATAGCTTCTTGCATTACTACTAATTCACTAAATGGTATTAAAGTATCACCATCCACGTAATCACTATTCATTAAGGCGTTCATATAATAATCTACTGCAACATCAATTTTATTATTTGATAAAGCGTTAGAGATTTGATTTAAGACATAACTTGACAACTTGAAATCAGGATTAATATTCTTTCCTAATTCTAGTAAAGTCTTTATATCTTCTACCTTAATCTTTTTGATACCGTGTGCATCAGTATATAATTCAATATTCTTTTGCTTATAGTAATTAATGTTTTCTTCAAGTCTAGCATTTTTATTTTCAAGTGTAGCAACTTGTTTTAAAGCCTGTGTTAATTCTTTTTTATACTTTCTAGTTTCTTTTCTTTGAGTTGAAAGTTGTTCCTTTAAAGAATCTAATTGTCTTTGTAATCTAGCAACCTTTCTCTCATTACCTCTAGCATTTTCTAATTCAGCCTTTAAGCTAACTACCTTTTGACTTAATGCACTAACTCTTGTTTGAAGTGCAGCTATTCTTTCTCTAAATACTCTTGTTTGACCTTCAAGTATCTTCTTTATCTTTGATACTTTACCTTCATTAGCAATTAGAGTTTCAATTTCACTTCTTATAAACTCTTTAATAGTTGTTGCGAACCTATCACCAACTGCAACAAAATCGCTTAATCTATCATTAGTAATATTATCAGCAGGGTTTGAATCAAATGTTAAGCCTTCAGCAATAATATCAGTTATCTTTTCAGCCTTTTGTTCAGCGGTTAAATTAGAGTAGTTAATTGCATCTTCATTTCTTACATATTGAGTATTATTATACTCATTTAAAATCATTGCAATTTCAACAGCTTTAATTTCTCTAGTAGTTTCTTCGAAATCTATCTTAAAGTTTTTACTTCTAGTTATTCCACTTTCTTGTAAAGTCTTTTCGATAAACTTAATTTGATTATTTACTGAATTTAAAGTATAAACCTTACCATTTAATCTTAAATCAGCTTGTGCCTTAATACCTGCCATTTCAGGTGTTGCAACCTTTCTAGCATTATTAATTATTCTAACACGCTCTTGAACAACTACTTGTGGTTCGGTTTGTGGCTGTAATTGTGAAATTATATCATTTGCAACTTCTCTACCTGTTCTACCGAAATTGTTATTATATAATTCTCTAGCCTTATCTATCTTTGGTTCATTAAATCTACGCTTATAAGATCCTGCGAATAAATCATCTTTGAAGAACTCTAAAGCCTGTCCTTGCTTTTCAGCATCTAGGTTAGTTCTTTGTAGGTATTCAGCGTAAGCATTTACTAAATCATCATAAGGTTTAACTAAATCATTATAACGTTTCTCTATAGTAGATTGTCTTGTAGGGTTAGGTGTTTCTTTAATTTGCTTGTATAAGGCTAATATGTCTTGGCTTTGACTAAATCTACTTGCTTGATTATAAATAGCATTTACATCTACGCCTGCATCCTTTAAAGCCTTTTTAACAACTTCACGATTAAATACATATTCTTCTTGCGCTTCAGCAGTAGCCTCACTGACATTAGTATTTGCAACTTGTGTAGCTTTTGTTTTGCCTATAATCTTATCTAACTTTTTAGCATAACGATTATATTCGTTAATTGCTTGTGTTTGAGCTTTATTTAATGAGCTAGCAAACTTCTCGTTATAATCAGCAACATTGTCGATATTAGCGATTATTGTTCTTACATCATTTATAAAGTTATATTTTAAATCAGCTGCTTTCTTCTTATCAGGATTCTCACTAGCAACTAACTTTCTAATGTCATCAAGCTCTTTATTAATGTTATTTTGAATTAATTCCTTAAATGCTGTTCTTAATTTTGCAGTAGTTGTTTCTTCATCTTCATTTACTGCATTGTCAAGTATGCTATTAATCTTAACAGGTATTTCAGCATTTAATGAGTATCTTTCATACTCACGTGAGTTTTCTTCGTTATCTAAATCAAACTCATTAACTGTTTCTACCTCCCTAAATCTAATATCATCGCTTTCAGTAGGGTTAAGGTTATCGACATTTTTAATTTGGTTAGATTCAAATACAATGTATTCTTTTCCACTTAAATTAATCTTTTTATTTCCACGCTCATACTCATTAACTAATGTAGCACTATCAGTTCTTGTTATAGGTAAAATTAAACCATCATAACCTAATTCTTTTAATCTATCTAAAGCACCTTTAGTTTTTGCTAATTGGTCTTTTAAGGTAGTCATTTCACCATCAAAGTCGCTTAATAAAATATTAGCAATATCTTCATAAGATTCAATTGCATCATATTCAGTATTAAGTTCTTTTTTACCTTCAAGGGCGTAATTAATTGCATAGCCAATATCATAATCGCTTGTAATACCACCTATTGTAATATCAAGTGGTTTCTTAACGTTTAAGTATTGTTTCTTAACGTTTCCGTTCTTTTCAGCAAACAAAGCTAATCTACGCTCGATTTCATTTACATCATCTACACCTAATTCTTCCATTACTTCATCAGTAATTTTATAGATTAATTCATCACTATAAAGTTTTGAAAAAATATCAGCTAAATCTTTATTATCAGTTAAATGAAAACCTAATTTGGCATCATCAGCCATTGTCGTTTTGCCTAGTTTCTTTTTATCATATACATTAAACTGACTTTGTGTTCCGTGATATACAACTAATAAATTACCTTTATCATCTCTAATTTTTGAATCGGCAAAGAATTTTTGTTGCTGTTCGCTTAATTCGTTTCCTTCACTGTCAACTTCCCTGAAACGAATATCAGGACTAGCTGTAGGCTTTTCGTTAGTTGTAGCCTTTACTTGATTTGCTTTGAATACTACATATACATCACTTAAACCTAAATCATTAGTGAAATCAAGCTGACCATTATCCATTATATTTTTGAAGATTATACCATCGTATTTTCCTTCTTCTTTTACTTTCTTGGCTATTTCATCAGTAGATAATTTTTCACCTTTATAACGAATATTTAAAAAGTTATTTCCGTGACAATCAATTATTAAAGGATTAGTTGATTTAGCATATAACGAATAGATCCTATTTCCTTTGCCTTCATCAATATCTAATTCTTCATCCATATTGTCTAGGTTCTTGTTATATTGGTTATCAATTTGAAACTCTCTTAACAATTCTTCTTCATTGCCATAAACTGTATTGTTATCGAAATCTTCATTTGTGGCTAAATAGCCTTCCTTCAAAGCATTTTCTAACCAAGCAATACGATTTTTAACAAAACCATCTTCTCCATTTTTAGCTTCATAATTTTTAAATGCTTCGATTTTTGCTTTTACATATTCTTGTGCTTCAGCATCATCGCTAATCTTAACTAAATCTTCATAAAAATCATTTTCACTATGTTCGTTATAGAAATCATCAATTAATTCATTAGCGTTTTTATAAGTGTTAGTATTGACTAGGTTATAATTTCCACCATAAGCATAAGCATTATCATAACTAGGTGTTAAGAATATAGGATTATCATCTCTAAATTCCATAAAGCCTGCAATTTCGCTGCCGTGATAAAGTTTTAATATTCTACCTTCATCATCTACAAACTTATTGCCTTCGTTCCATTTTGCCATTTGTGGTGAAATAGAATCACCATCGCTATCTTCAGTTTCTCTAAAACTTGTATCATTATTAATATTATCTAATTGCCATTGTTTAGCAGCATCGTATGAATCTTTATCAAATGTTTTTGTTTCAACTGATTGGTTATTTACCATAAAAGCTATTTTTGGTTCGTTAAAACGTTGTGCTATATTATGATGATCGTATTCCATATTATAATCCATCAAAGAAGCAACCTTAAAGTCTAACGCTTTTTCATAATACTTGGCAAGATAGCCATAGCAATCTAAATGAGTTCCGCCTTGCTCAATAACGAAATCTTTAATAGCCTCAATATAACCACGTTTATTTACATCAGCATTAAATGCACTAATTAGATTTCCATCAGGTTCAATAGCGAAACCTTGTAAACCATCTTCACTCAAATAACACTTGCATCCATCGTAATTATCGTGTAAATCTACAAGCTCATTTTGCACTAAATAAGGCTTTATTGTTTCAAAAGCATCGTGAAATAAGTTTGTATCTACATTACTATAGATATTAAATGTTGTGCCTTTTGATACTGATTTTAAAGCATATTTGCTGACATTGGCATCGCTATTTCTATTGGCTGCCAATTTTTCTCGTATGCCTCTTGTATATCTTTCTCGCACTCCTTCATCAAGTTCTTGATTTGTTCTTGTGGAGTTTTCAAATCTTTTAAGCAGTTCTCTACTTGTTTCTTGTAATCTTCTAAAGTCATTGTCTATATCCTCTTTTCCTTTGGTATCTTCAATAATATCACTTTTGTTTTGTTTTTGCAATACTTGTTTAGATTCACGATACCTATTTTCAACAGTTTTATTTGTTCTACTATCCTTTATACCATCTTGTAAAGCCTTAACAATTTTATCATAGCCTTCAGGTTTATTCTTATTATTGCTAAAAGCCTTTTGAATAGCATTTAACATTTTTCTTAAACCACGTGAGTTTGCTTTCTTAATAATCTTGTTAAAATCTTTAAATGATGTGAATGAATCCATTAAATGTTCAGCTGCAACTTCTTCATTGAACCACGCTTTATTTTCAGCACCCATTTTTTCGTTTATTTTGTTTTTTTGTTCGTGAGATAATTTCTCATAGGCTGTTAAAGTTAAACCGTTGTTTTTAAGCCATTTTTTGCCTTCAGCAGTATTAACGAAGTTCTTTGCTTGTAGCCTTACTTGTTTTTTAAATTCTTCATTGTAAGTTTCTTTAGTCATTGATTCAATAATAGATGATGTCAACTTACTTTCTTTTAAAGAACCTTTTTCAGCACTTGCAATATGCTCGCTTTCGTGAAGAATTGTTTTAAAGTATTCATTAAATGTTTGCCTACCGTTTACATAAACAGTTTTATTCTTGAAATCAGTAGCATTTTTAGGCGCTTTTTCATATTCATAGCCTAGATTTTTAACAGTTTCTCTACCTACATCTTGCATAATAGAGTTAGCGTTCTCGTTCATAGCCATTTCGCCACCAACTGCTAAACCTACTTTCCTTCTTAATGCACGTGGCATATCTTCATCTTTAACGCCTGCTTGCACTAATTCATCATAGTTATTTTTAACTGTATCTAACCATTCTTTAAAATCGTTAGCAATTTTCTCTTGAATGAATTGCTTTTGTTGTAGTATTTTTTTAATCTTTGGATTATCTTCTAAATTAGGATATTTAGTGACATCATTTTTCTCAATTTCTTCTTTTAATTGAGCGTTTAATTCTACAACTTCATTCATAGAATTTTCAAACTGAACAGCTTTAACACTTTGGTATTTAACAACTTTACCGCCAACTTGCACGCCTTCCATCATACCTGCACTTAAACCACCATACAAATATGATTCAAATAAGCCTTGCCAACCACCTTGTTCATCAAATAATTCTTGGTATTTATCAAAGAAGTTATTTTTATCGCTTTCCTTATAAATCATCTTTAGGATAGGATTTACTATATCGGATACAACTTCTTCCATACCTTCCTCATTAAAATTCTTAATAAGGTTTAAAGCAATGCTCTTACCGTATGACTTACCGATACCACCAACTACATCATTAGCAACTTGACCGCTTACTTGTTTACCTGTTAATTTAGTAAGGACTTTTCCACCACCCTTACCAATAAGGTTAAGTATCTTACCAACAGTTAATTCAGTAATAGATTCAACTGCTGCATTTCCTAGACCATATAAGAAGGCTTTTTCACTTGTAGCGCCTTCATTTAGAGCTTCTTCAGCACTTTGTCCACCTACGCCTTGTGCAGCTAAACCCCAACCAACGTATGGTATTGAAGTTAAAGCAGCAAAGCCTAATGATGAACCTACACCTTGAGCTATATTTTTAACCCAATCTTGTGTAGCCTTATCATTATAAGAATACTTACTAGCTCTATCACCAAACATCCAAGTTCCTGATAGGTATTTATCAGCTTGTCTATACCACTCTTGTCCTAAAACTAAATCGTTAGTTAAATCTTGTTTGATAAAACTATCAATATGCTTACTTGCATTTTCATCGCCTAAAACATTTTTAGCGAATAATGAACCAACTAAAGCACCTGCATCTACAACACCTTCACCTAATTTTAAGAAGGCTTCAGCAACTGTATTTTTGGCACTATTTACCCAAGCACCTACTTGTTCCCACCAATTAAGACTTTCAGCCTCATATTCGGTAGACCAAGCAATTTTGTTTTCTTGTGCGATTTGAGATAGACTTTTATTACCACTATTTACAGCATTACTTGTAATTATTGAATTGCTTTCTATAGCTCTACGCTTATTAATAGCATCAATAAGGCTTGCTCTTTTACTAATTTGAGCATCTAACTCTATATCTTCTAAACCTGTGTTTTTATATTGTTCTTGTAATTGTTTTAAGTATAACTCATAATTAGTATTCGCCATAATAACTCACCTTCCTATTTAGTGTTTGAATTGTATTCTTTGATAATTGCATCTACTTCAGCTTTAGTTTTAGCATTTTTTAATTTAGTAATTGTGCTTTTAGCTTTAGCAAAATCTCTCATACGCTCATTATTAGTTCCTGATTTGTTTTCAACTACTTTAGTAAGTTCTTTGATAAAATTATCACGTGTTTCTTCCCAATTGACACTATTGTTTTCAGTTCCATCAGCCATTACTAAATCGTTAATATATTTAACGTAGTCTTGTGTTGATATATTAGGGTCAAAATTAGTAATAATATCATCTATTTGTTCTTTAGTTAAATTAGGGTTAGATAATGCTGTTTCATATACTTCATAAATTCTATCTTCATTAGTAGCTTTATTTTCTTCTTCATATTCTCTTAAAGCTGCTTGTTGATTAGCATCTATCTCCCTATAAGCGTTCATTAAATTTGCATTATTTTGAGCTATTTGTGTAGCACCTGCATTTGTTCCTTGTAAACCTAAAGACTTTAAATAAGCATTTGTATATTGGTTAGCACGCTCATTAATAGCGGCTAATTCAGCCTTTTGGTTAATACTAGACTGTGCTAATTGTTTACTGTATAAATCCCATAAATTAGTTGAATTTGCATTAATACTAGGTGTAGGATTAACACTTGGACTAACATTAGGTGTTGTGTTAGAACTTGGGTTTACTACAGGATTAGCACTTGGAGTTGAACTTGGTGTTGTTTGAGTATTCACAACAGGTGTTCCAAAATTTGTATTAACTATTGGTTCACTTGCTACTGTCTTATTAGGCGGTATCATATAATTTCGATAACCCATTGTATTTTTTGTAGGTGGAATTAAAGTTTTATTGCCGCCACCTCTTTTAAGAAAATCATCATACTGATTCTTTAGACTCATTTACTTCTTCCTCTCTTTCTACATTTAGTTTTTCATATTCTTCTTTTGCTATCTTGTTTATATCTTTATGCTTGTATATTTCATTCTTACACTCGATAGAGAATAAACGTAATATTTCCACTTTAAAATCTAAATACTCAACATCTATCTTAACTAACTGAATACCTAAAAATACACCCCATACATACGCTGACAATATACAAAATAATCTTTTAACTAAAGTTAATATTGTTTCAGCAGTGCTTTCATTAAACATTCCTGTTGTTAAGGCTGTTGATACTATACATAAAATTAATAGCATTACTATTCTATAAGAATAATTTACTGCAATATATGAACCTTTCTTTTGTTCTTGTTTAGCAGCGCTCTCCCACATATCTTTATCACTATTTCCAACTGCTGTTGTAAAATATGTGCTTGATAGATTACTAACCTTAATTCCACCTGCAAACACAAATTTAATTGCTTCTATTTGCTCATCACTACAAGATAAGAAATAAGTTGTATCATTTGGGTATTTACCTTCGTAAATTGTATCTTTCCAATCCTTTTTAAATGGTTGTTTTAAGTTATCTAATTCAGTTAAATCTAAATCAAGGACTTCCATTTGTTTTATTCCTAAACCTTTTAAAAATACCTCAATTTTACGTTTTAACTTTCTTTCTCTATAACTCTCTAGCCAATCATCTAAATAAGCATAATACACGCTATCGGTTAATTCACCTAATAGCTTTAAGAATCTACCTAGTGCTTTTCTAAATGCACCACCACTTTTATTTCTATATATATCTTCACTTGTCTTTTGACCGCCTACCATTCCAAATATTGAAAAGCCTGATAGAATAACGAACTCTATCCAAAAGGCTGCTGTTTGTAATTTTTCAGGATCAAATGCAGCTTGTGTGACTGATAATACAATTACCAGGATAATACATAGAAGCACACTACCTATTGCATATACACTTTTTCTAGTAATACCATACTTTCCTAATTTGCCGTTATTATATTCTTGTTCTATTTTATTCTCCGACATTGTTCTACATTCCTTTCACTCTATCTTGAACTTCTTTATAAATGATGAAAGCTATTATAGGTGATACAATAACTAACACCGTAATGCCAAATGTTCGCATCCATTTTAAAGCATCACTACCAAACCCTATTAATAAACAAGTTAAACCTATTAATACGAACACTAGCATAATGATTAAAACAGTAATGTTTCTCTTTGGTTTCTTCGCCTTAAATTTCGCCATAATTATCCGCCTCTATTGTTTCTTCTTCCTTTTCTTCAGGTTGTTTTCTTACTGATACTCTAATTTCTTCATCATTCCAAGTATTTAACATCTTGTCATAGTAGCTTGCAGGTATCTCAAATATAGAGAATATTGCAAAGCCAATCCAAAACATACAGCTTATGATTAAGAAATCACTAATTATTGAGTTTAAACACCAAATGATAGCAACGATAAATGTTGCAGTTATTAGTTTGTGTAATCTTCTAATACCAACTTTTACAAGTAGTAATGTAAAAATTGCAAGTAGTATTCCACCTGATGCAACGCTAAATGAATCCTTATTTGTTGCAAAGTAATCATCAAACTTTACACAAGCTAATATAAACATTGGTAAGAATAAACCGAAATACATTAAAACCTTAAATGTATATTTCTTAATTAATATTGCTTTCTTATTAAGTTTTTTCTTTTCTTTTCTATTAGTTGTTTGTTCCATCAGTATCACCTACATCTTCATTCATAATTTCGTAGATTTTCTTGCCTTCATCTAATAGCTTTAATATCTTTTCAGCATAGCCATTTTTAGCTAATTCAGGTGTAGATG
>CALCVH010000011.1 GCA_937907585.1 uncultured Bacillota bacterium
ACTGAATCATTAGATTGGGTAAGCATGTTATATAGAATGTACACTATGTTCTTACAGAAGAATAAATTCAAATTCACTATTCTAGAATATTTAGAAGGTGATGAAGTAGGAATAAAATCTGTATCAATAAAAATTGAAGGTGATTACGCTTATGGATACCTAAAAAGCGAATCAGGTGTCCATAGGTTAGTAAGACTATCTCCATTTGATTCAGATCATGCAAGACACACGACTTTCGCAAGTGTCTTAGTAACTCCTTTAATTACTGATGATATCAATATTGAAATTAACGATAATGATTTAAGAATTGATGTATTCCATTCATCAGGTGCTGGAGGACAATCGGTTAATACTACTGATTCAGCGGTTAGAATAACTCATATTCCTACAAAAATAGTTGTTACTTGTCAGAATGAAAGAAGCCAAATACAAAATAAAGAAACAGCTTTAAAGGTTCTAAAATCAAAGTTATATTCAATAGAACTTGAAAAAAGAAAAAATGAAATAGATTCACTAAATAATAAATCTCAAATAGCCTTTGGTTCGCAAATACGTAGTTATATATTTCACCCATACACTCTAGTTAAAGATCATAGAACTAACTATGAAACAACTCAAGGTGATAAGGTGATGAATGGTGAACTTGATGGATTCATTAACGCATTCTTAAGATATAGGAGTATGAATAATGGATGATATTAGAATCGCATCAATAAAGAAAGACAAAGGCTCCTATAAGCTCATTATTATAAAAGACAATGAAGAAACAAAATATAGTATTACTGAAGATTTATTAATTGAATCTAGATTCTTATCTTTAAGAAAGTTATCGATAGAGGAATACAAACTATTCTTATCAAAACTACCTCTTGATTATCTATTACTAACATCAATCAAATATCTTGATAAAAGAATAAAAAGTGAAAAAGAGATGAAAGAATATCTCTTAAACCACACAACTAGCCTTGATATGATTAATGTAATAATTGATAAACTCAAGAAGAAAAAGATGTTAGATGATGAATCATATAAACAGTCACTCTTAAATGAATTAATCTATTATAAAAGAGATGGAAGATTATTAATTTATTCAAAATTAAATGATGCTGGATTACCTAGCGAATTTATATACCCAATAGATGCATTAAAAGATAATATAGATAAATTAACCATTGCATTCGATCATAAAAATTATGACTTATCATATCAAGATAAAGTCAATAAATTAAAAATTTATTTGTTGCGCAAAGGATATACAGAAGAAGATATTTCTAAGAATTTAAATTATCATTTATTATCCAAACAGAATGAATTATCAAATTTATCTAGAGATTTAGATAAACTAAAGAAAAGATATGATGATAAAGACAAAATCATTCTTGAACTGCTTAAAAAAGGATACTCATCAAGAGATATTGATGACTTATGGAGGGAACATGATTAATAATATTGATTCATTTAATTTATATCTTTTTAATCAAGGCAAGCTCGAAAAAGCATATGATATTTTTGGTGCTCATCTAGTTAAAGATGAACAAGGAAATATCAAAGGCACTATCTTTAGAGTATACGCTCCAAACGCTAAAATCGTATCTGTAATAGGAGATTTTAACAATTGGGATTCTAGAGTAAATACTCTTAATAGAATAGATAATGAAAATGGAATATTTGAACTATATTTGGAAAACGTTAGAGAATGGGACAAATATAAATATATGATAGTCACTAAAAATGATGAGACTATCTTTAAATCAGACCCATATGCATTCTTTAGCGACAATAGACCTGAAACTTGCAGCAAGGTCTATGATATCGAAGGCTACATTTGGCACGATAAAGAATATTTAGATAGAAGAAAGAATTCTGATTTAATTCATGAACCACTCAATATCTATGAAATGAATATAGGTTCATGGATGAATAAACCTGATGGTTCATTCAACAAATATAATGAACTACCAAAATTATTAATTCCTTATCTAAAAGATATGGGATTCAACGCGGTAGAATTCATGCCTCTAGGGGAATTCCCACTTGATGAATCTTGGGGATATCAAGGAACAGGATACTATTCTATTACATCTAGATATGGTGTACCAAAAGATTTTATGTATCTAGTTGATGAACTTCATAAAGCTAATATAAAAGTTATAGTCGACTGGGTTCCAGGCCACATATCTAAAGATCCACATGGCCTATATAACTTTGATGGATCACATCTATATGAATTCGATGATGAATTCAAAAGAGAAAACGTAGAATGGGGTACGGCTAACCTTGATTTATCTAAAGGCACAACTAAATCATTCTTATTATCAAATGCGATGTTCTATCTAGAATATTATCATGTTGATGGATTTAGATTAGATGCGGTATCAAATATCTACTATTATCTTGGAAACTCTAATTATGGAGTTAATGAGGGCGGTGTTGAATTCTTAAAGAATCTAAATTATATGATTAAATCATATGATAAAAATGTAATCATTTCCGCTGAAGATTCTACAACTTTCCCTAATGTTACTAAAAAAGTTGAAGATGGTGGAGTAGGATTTGATTTTAAATGGAATATGGGTTGGATGAATGATACATTAAAATATTTTTCTAAAGATCCAATCTATAGAAAATATCACCACAACAATATCACTTTTGGCTTAGTTTACGCTTTTAGTGAAAGATTTATATTGCCTTTATCTCATGATGAAGTTGTTCATGGAAAAGGCTCACTAATCGATAAGATGCCTGGAGATTACTGGCAGAAGTTCGCAAACTTTAGAGCCTTAATTGGACTAATGTATACTCATCCAGGAAAGAAATTATTATTCATGGGTGGAGAGTTCGCTCAGTTCCATGAATGGAAAGATAAAGCTGAACTAGATTGGTTCTTATTACAGTACCCTAAACATAGTGAAGCTAAAAGATTTGTAAGAGATATGAGTAAAGTCTATCTCTACCACAAAGCGTTATATGCTGGAGATGATGACTATAATTCATTTAAATGGATTGATGCGGATAATAGAGATCAATCAGTCTTCATTTATGAAAGAAAATATCAAGATGAGTTAATTATAGTCGTATTAAATCTAACCCCTAATGCATATCCTGTATATAAAATAGGTGTTCCAACAAATGGAACATATACAGAAATTATCAATAGCGATAAAGATGTATATGGTGGATCTAATCTATATAATGGATTACCATTGCAAGCTAAAAAGGAATCTAAACATAATCAAGAATATTCAATAGATATCGTTTTAGCGCCTTTATCAATAACAGTACTTAAAAAAGAAGAAGAATAATTATGGATGAATTAAGCGCAATCGTCCTAGCGGGAGGAAGAGGTTCAAGGCTCAAATCCTTAACTAGAGATAAATCAAAATCATATGTAAGTTTTTTAGGAAAATATAGAATTATCGATTTTCCTCTTTCATCAATTTCTTATTCAAAGATTAAAGAAACTGGAATCATAACTCAATATGAACCATATGATTTAATACGCTATATTGGAAGTGGTGAAGCTTGGGATTTAAATTATCAAGATAGTGGTATCTCTTTCTTAACTCCTTTTGAAGCCAACAATTCAAAAGAATTAGTCATGCAGAAAGGTACTGCGAATGCGATTTTATCTCAAATTGAATTCATCAAAAGAAGCTCATCAAAATATTTTATTATTTTATCAGGCGACCAAATTTATAAAATGGATTTTAATAAAGTATTAAAGTTCCATATCAAAAATAATAGTGATTTAACTATCATCACTCAAAAATATTATAAAGATGACTTATCTAGATTTGGTATAGCGGAAGTTGATGAAAATAATAGAATAATAAGCTTTAAAGAAAAACCACTTAATCCTAAATCAAACATAATCTCACTTGGTATCTATCTATTTAATAAAGATGTATTAATTAAATATTTAGAATACGCCACTACTTTAGTAGATTTTGGTTCCGATTTAATTCCATATATAATCGAACAAAACAACAATGTCTATTCATATAATTATGATGGATTATTTATGGATTTAGGAACCATAGAAAGCTTATATCAAGGGAATATGTATTTTCTTGATAATCTAGAGCTATTAAATGCTGAACACAAGAGTCAAAAGATATATTCTAGACCGCTCTATTATACTCCTATGTTAATAAAGAAGGAATCTAGTATAAAGAATTCAATCATATCTGATGGAACACTAATTAAAGGAGAAATCGTTCATTCTATTATATCTGTTGGTTCAACTATCGATCTAAATTCAAAAATAATCGATTCAGTAATAATGCCTAATGTAATAGTAGGCAAAAACGTAATAATAAAAAACTGTGTAGTCGATGAATCAATCACAATCCCTGATAATACAGTGCTTGATTTTGATACGATTACATTAATCGATAATGAATATCTAAGGAACAAAAATGTCTAATCTATTTTTAGTAATTGACGCTTCAAGTCAATTAAGTTTCAACACATTAACTAAACATAGAGTACCTGGTGCGATACCGGTCTTTTCAAAATACAGATTTATAGATATCCCATTATCATACGCTAAATATGCGTCTATATCGAATGTCGGAGTATTCACTGATAGAAACTATAGATCATTGCAAGATCATATTGAATCTGGTTCAAGATATAATCTAAACAGAAGAAAAGATGGTATATTCTTACTTCCACCTAAAAACCAATACGCAGTTTTAGAATCTTATATCTCTTTCCAAAGAATGTTCGAACAATATGAATATTTTAATAGGTCAGATGAAGATTATTGTTTACTAGTCCCATCGACTTTAATATGGTTCCCTGACTTAAATGAACTATTAAATAAACATATAGAATCTAATAAAGATATATCTGAAATTGTATCTACTAACGGTGAAAGATTATACGCATTTTTACTTAAAAAAGAAAACTTGATGAGATATATTCAGTCATATGATTCTATCAGTTATAGAAATATAGTTGAAGTATTTGATTATTCAAATAGTGAAACAAAAAATATCATTAGATATAGCAGAAGTTCTAAATATATTACCACAACTAAAGATTATTATGATCTTCATATGAATATATTAGATGATGACTATATAGAATCTGGCTTACCTGATTACTTAGTCAATATTAAAACTAAGGAACAATTAGATTATCCAACTATCTTTAGTGGCTCATCTAAAGCTATCGATTCAGTTATCGCATCAGGCTGCCTAATTAAAGGAACTATCATAAAATCATTCATCTCAAGAAGGACAGTTATCGGTAATAACGTAGTTGTTAAAAATTCAATCATCATGAATAACTGCGTTATTGAAGATGATGCGTATATTGAAAACGCTATATTGGATAAAGAAACTATCGTTAAAAAAGGCTCAATCATTAGAGGTAGCGCTTTAAACCCATTTATGAGCGAAAAGAAACAGTTAGTATCATCATCATACCTACCAAAAATAGCGATATTATCAGTCGAATGTAGTCCATATATAAAAAGAGGTGGACTCGCTGATATGGTTGGTTCTTTATCGAAAGAATTATCTAAAGAAGGCGCTGATATCAAAGTATTTATCCCTCTATATAAAGAAATAAAGAAAAGGGTTTTATCTGAATATATAAATAAATATGAAGTAGAAATGACTGTAGAAGGAGATAAGCACAGAGTTGGCGTATATTCTATAGAAAAAGAAAAACTAACATATTATTTTATAGATCTATATCAATTCTTTGATAGGGATGAAGTCTATGGGTATAAAGATGATAACTATAGGTTCGCATATTATACTAAATGCGTTTTAGATTTTCTAGATAAATATAATATCGAAATAGATGTTTTCCATATCCATGACTGGCACACTTGCCTACTTCCACTATTTAAGAAAAAATATCCTAAATATATTGATTCAATATCGATATTAACCATTCATAACTTAAATTATGTTGGCGAATCAGATAAGAAACTGCTTGAGGATTTTAGTTTAGAATATAACGTCAATGGCTGGACATTCAACTTCTTAGAAGTAGGAATAAATTCAGTTGATGAAATCACAACCGTATCTAAAACATACGCTGAAGAATTAAAATATTCATATTATTCAGGTGATTTAAGAGATGCGATTGTAAGAAGATACAATAATGTCTATGGAATATTAAATGGACTATCAAGCAAGATTAATCCATCTACCGATTTAGGTATAAAAGCTCCATATAGTATTGATGATGTATTTATTAAAAAACCTATAAATAAGAAATTCTTATCGGAGATTTGTGGATTTAATTATAGTGATGATATGTTCATTATAGGTATGGTATCTAGGATTGATGAAATAAAAGGATTCTATTATCTAATAGATGCCTTATCAGAAGCATTAAATAATCCAAATATCTATTTCGTTTTACTTGGAATTGGAGATAGTGAAATAATAAGCAGATTAAAAAGACTAGAAGATAGGTTTAAAGGTAGAGTCAAACTCTTCTTAGAGTTCCACGCAACTAATCCAAATTATATTTATTCTGGAGCGGATTGTTTTATGATGCCTTCAAGAATTGAACCATGTGGGACAAGCCAAATGATTGCGTTAAAATATGGAACTGTCCCTATCGTTAGACAGACTGGTGGATTAAATGACACTATCACATCGTTTGATAGAATCACTAAAAAAGGGAATGGATTTAAATTTTATAATATGGATTCTCGTGATTTAAATCATATGATAAATATCGCATATGATATATATTCGAATGATTTAGAATCATGGAAGAAAATGATATTAAATGGTATGGAATGCGATTATTCTTTTAGTAGATGCGCTAAAGAATATCTAAATCTATACAATTTGAAAAGAAAGAAGGAACAATAATGAATAAGTTTTTTAATTCAAAAGATGAATTTATAAATGAATTTAAGGACAGACTAAAGAATAAATATTTAGTTACAGTTGAAGATTCTAGCGATAGAATGCGCTACAACATCCTATCATCAATGATTATGGATTATTCATCTGATAACTGGATAGAATCTAATAAAAAAATAGAAAATAGAACTTCTAAAGAAGTGTTCTATTTCTCGATGGAATTTTTACTTGGTAGACAAACTAAATCCAATATTAACTCTCTAGGTATTGAAGACGTTATTAAAGAGGGATTTAAAGAACTAAATATTGATTTAGATAGCGTATTAGAAAAAGAAAAAGATCCAGGACTAGGTAATGGTGGATTAGGTAGACTCGCTGCCTGTTACTTTGATAGCTTATCAAGTTTAAAATATCCCGCAATGGGCCACACCATCAGATATAGATATGGACTCTTTAGACAAAAAATCAAAAATGGTTATCAAGAAGAAAGACCAGATGATTGGCTATCTGATGGATTCAATTATGAAATTAGAAAGGAAGAGGATGCGATTGAAATACCACTATACGGGTATGTTTCATATGATGATGGAAAGATCGAATACCATCCTGATGAATATATAAAAGCGGTTCCTTATGATGTGCCTATTATTGGATATAGAAACAAAATGGTTAATACATTAAGGCTTTGGAACGCTGAACCAGGAAAAAAATATCCAATAAATAAATCAGCTTTTGATTATGAAAATGATATCAAAAACATCTGTGGATTCTTATATCCAGATGATTCTAGTGAAAACGGTAAAAGATTACGTCTAGTTCAACAATATTTCTTTAGCGCTGCGGGTATTAATTCAATCTGTAAGAATGAAAAGAAAAAATATGGAACACTATCTAACCTTGATAAACACGCAATCCTTCATTTGAATGATACTCATCCTGCGATTATAATTTCAGAACTCATGAGAATATTATTAGATGAAGAAAATATGGAATGGAATGATGCCTTTAAGATCACATCAAATATGGTATGTTATACTAACCACACTCTTTTAAAAGAAGCTTTAGAAGTGTGGAGAGCTGATTTTATTAGGTCAATTATCCCAAGAAACATGCAGATAATTGATGAGATAAACAGAAGATTCGTAGATGGATTATATCAAAAAGGATATAAGAAAGATTTTGTTGATCAAGTTGCGATTATCAAAGATGGAAACGTTCATATGGCGAACCTTCTAGTCCATACAAGCTTTAAAGTAAATGGGGTTGCGGAACTTCATTCATCACTTCTTAAAAATGTTACAATGAAGGCTTTTGATTATCTATATCCAAATAAATTCACAAATGTCACAAATGGTGTTACACCAAGAAGATGGATAATGGATTCTAACCCTGGACTATCTAGCTTTTTAGATAAATACGCTAAAGGTTGGAGAGATGATATCACTAAATTTAAGAATTTATCTAAAGTAATTGATAACAAAGATGTTCTTGATGAATTTATAGAAATAAAACATGAAAATAAAGTTCGTCTTGCGAACTATATTAATTCTCATCAAAAAACTCTCATTCATAAAGTAAATCCTGATTTTATCTTTGATGTACAGGTTAAAAGACTTCATGAATATAAAAGACAATTATTAAATATTCTTCATATCATGTATCTATATGATAGGCTTAAAAGCGACATAGAATATAGAAATAGTTTTAAACCAACTTGTTTCATCTTTGGCGCAAAAGCTGCGAGCGGATATTATTTCGCTAAAAAGGTTATTAAGCTAATCAATACTGTATCAAAAGTAATAGATCAAGATGAAGAAATGTCTAAATATCTACAAGTTATCTTTATCGAGAACTATTCAGTAAGTTTATCAGAATTAATAATGCCTGCAGTAGAAGTATCTGAACAGATATCTCTAGCTTCTTATGAAGCGAGTGGAACTGGAAACATGAAAGCGATGATGAATGGCTCAATCACAATAGGTACTTTAGATGGCGCAAATGTCGAGATATTTGATGCGGTAGGAAAAGAAAATATGGAAATTTTTGGTTATACTAAAGATGAAGTTCAATCTTCAAAATCTTTATATAATCCAAGAAATTTCTATGAAGTTGTGCCAATTATCAAATCAACTGTCGATAATCTAATTAATGGAAGCTTAAAAACTGAAAATAAAGATGAATTCAGAGAAATATATGATAAGTTAGTTTATTCTGATCCATATATGGTATTAGGCGATTTTATGAGCTATAAGAAAGCTCAAGAAAACGTTAATGAAATCTATAAAGATAAATATAGATTCGCTAAAATTGAATTAATTAACACGATGAATTCATATATCTTCTCAAGTGATAGATCGATTGAAGAATACGCTAAAAATATTTGGGAAATCCCTAAATTAGATTAAGATGGAATATAAAATAGTTAGAAAAAAGAAAAAGAACGCATCTATCACCTTAAATAACGGATTAGTTACAGTGTCAGTTCCTATTCTTTTTACAGATAAGATGATTGAAGAATTTATTAAACAATCTGAACCTTGGATTAAATCTCATATCGATAAATCGATTGATTCAACAATTCTTGAATCTATTATAGAAGGAGAGACCATCTATATATTAGGAAATCCATTAATAGTTAGAATAATTATTAATACAGTTAACTATATTTATATAAATGATGG
>CALCVH010000012.1 GCA_937907585.1 uncultured Bacillota bacterium
CAGCATAGCCATTTTTAGCTAATTCAGGTGTAGATGCAATTAGATAAGCAACTAATCTCTTAAAATCTTCGGTTTCAACTTTGGCAGCTTTCAATTCCTTAATTTCATCTTTTGCTAATTCGATTATCTTTTCATAATCTTTTCTCTTTTGTTCGAAATCAGCCTTTGCTGTTTCATATAGTTCTTTAGCCATTGTTAAATCACTATTTGCTTGTTTTCTTTGTTCTTCAGTCAATTTAATACCGCTACTCATAACAGCCATAATGACTTTATAACGCTTCTTATAAAGCAAGTAGCCTAACAATGAACCTGCTAAACCTAAAGCACCACTCACAATAGGTGTTAGCCATTTGTTAAGGAACTCATTTAATTTCATACTTATTGTCACTTGTTCTTCTTGTTCTACAACTTCAGTTGTTTGTGGTTCTTCTTCTTCAAGTGGTTCAGCATAAGCACTTATTTTACAGCCAATTCCAAAAGAAACGCCTAAAATACCTAATCCGATAATGATTTTTCTAAATTTCTTTCCTTTTTTCATAACCAAACCTTCCTTTTCTTGAATTTTAAAATCATTCTATAATGATTTTAACCCAAAAATTAGGCGTTTGCAATACTCGAAACAAAAACAAAACACAAAAAAGTAAAAAAAAGTGGGTAAAAAACACAAAAAGGGAGTAAAGCTCCCTAATTTGCTACCCAAAATACATCAACTATCTCGTTTTCAGTATTCCAAATATCCATAATATTACCAAAAATACTGCAAGTTAAATGTCCTTCAATTCTAATTATCAGTTTATGTTCCTTAAAAAGTCTTGATAATTCACCTACAGTTATGTCTTTTGGTTTAAATAATGGCAATCCGTATTGTTCTTCTAAAACTTTGCCATAACACTCTCTCGATATAACATTACATTTGTTCTTATAACTGTTCTCTAATAAAACATTCTCTACAACATTATAATCTATATCTAATGTAAGGCTTATAGCTCTTACAACACAGTCACCTATAGTCTTTCCTTTAGGATTGACATTGTAATATATATACACTATTCTCCGCCCATTACTATTTCATATAAGTAGATACAAACTTTTTCGCTAGGATCTATTTCTAAATCAGCATCTTCTAACCACGATTTAGCCATACCTAGATACATTCTTGAATCATTTGATACTGTAGGATAATCGCTTACGTGCATTAAGTAAATAGCATAAAATTCATCTTCATCATACTCTTTAAAATCAACACCCATTTGTTTAGCATTTGTGATTATTTGTTCTTTAGTTAGTCCAAATCTATCGAACTTCTTTAATTTCTTAATCCAAGTCTTTAAATCTTGTTCATATTCTTCTTCGTAATCTTTATCAGCATAATCTCTCATAGCATAATCATACATTCTTCTACGTTCTCTAGGTTGTTCATAGTCCATATAATCATTTTCATATTCGTATCTATTTCTACGTGGCATAGAACCTTCTCTATAATCATATTCAGGAGCGTAGTTTCTATCGCCCATTCTATAATCTCTTTTTTGTCTTTCACGATATGCTCTTTGTCTTAAATATCTATCTCTCATACATTACACCACCTTATCAATATTCATTATTACATTTGTATATGTTGCCTCAATTCCTGTATTAACAAGTGATAACTCTTTAGCAACAGTTGAATTGCATCCTAATACAGTTGTTGTATCTACTAATGTATAATAATCAATAACTAAAGTTCTAAATTCAGTATCAGCAGTTGTTATTGTTTCATTTGCAAATGCACCTGGAACAGCAAAGCCGTTCTCATATAATTGTAGTGCTACTACACCTGCAGCTGAACCGCTTGCGACAGCTGTGACTGTTATATGATAGATACCGTTTTGTTGTAAAATTACATCTTCGCCTGTAAAATCAAAGGTTCTTGTTCCGTTAATTCTTTTACAGTATCTTCTATAGATTGAACCTAGTTCTACATTCCCATTTGTCACTACATCTTGTGTAGCTATATTTCTTGTTCCTAATAATAACATATTAAACTCTCCTTCTTTTTAATAATAAAAGCGCAAGGACTAAACCTTACGCCTAATAGATAATTAATCTTAAAACAGGATAATTAGTCCTAATGATTCAATATTTAATTATTGAATGTTTGTGCCATTGCAACCACAACCGCATCCATAAGGGTTTGCTACTACATAAGCAGGAATTGGACTAGGTGTTCTTAAAGCATTGACAATATTGCTAGTTTGTTGAGCTTGTGATAATTCGCCTCTTAAAGCTGTATTTTGTGCTTGTAAAGATGCTATCTTTTCTTGTGTCATATAGTCAATGATACGGTTTGCATTATCAGTAGCATTTTGTCTAGTAGCACATTCTTCAGTAGCAATTGTATATTTTAAATCAGCTAACTGTGCGCCTAAAGCTGAACCTACATTGTTAATAGTTTCTCTTGTTTGGCAGCAACAGTTTTGCATATTAAAGCCTAAATCATTCATAGCTAAACGATTTTCATAACCATTTGTAGTAATTGCATTAATTACATTACCAAAATCAGTGTTTAAATCGGTTGTGATACCATCTAATTTATTTGTTATTTGCATAGTATCTAAAGCATTATGAATTGATGCTTCAATGTCATTTGTTGCTTGGTAAGTGTGGTTGTTTCCACCAAAACCGAAACCATTACCACCCCAACCACCAAAGATGATTGCGATTGCTAATAAACCCCAAATTCCTCCGAAGTCGCCTCCCCAACCATTGTTGTTATAACCATAGTTGATTGGCATTTCGCCTTCTACATAAGCCATAAGTTTATTCTCCTTTCTTAAATTAATTATTTATATTAACGCTCACTTAATCTAGAATCATAAGCGTAAATACTAGCCTTTAAGTGCTTTTATCAATTGCTGTGGATCTATTCCACGCTGCTGACATATTTGATTAAACACTTGATTAGGATTTGCGCCACGCTTTAACTGATTTAATATCGGTTGTAGCTGTGGATTCCTATAAGCCAATTGCTCAAATAAAGCCATTGGATTTTTAGCGTTTTGAAACGCCTGATACATATTTTTCATTTCACCTAACCTATTTACGTTCATAGGATTAGATGGATTAAGTGTATTGAATGGATTACTCATATTTTAACCTACTTATTTTCGCTTTCTTTTGTATTTTCAAATTTAGATAGTAAATCATTAACCTTATTACTTAAAATGTCAAAATCAGCCTTTAACACATAATCATTATTTACAGGTTGATTTGTATTTTTTAGTTCATCTTCCTTAATTTCGGTTAATCTAAAATATCTTAAAGTTGACTGACCTACGCCATTAGCTGTTTTCATATAGCATAAAGGACTATCACTATCCATTAAAAGAATGGTTTGATTTGGCTGTAATTGAAATGATTTAGCTCCTTCGATACCATTAACAAAGGCGTATTGGTTCATTTGTGGTTGTTGTTGTTGATACATATTAGATTGCTGATACATATTAGATTGTTGATTGGGTTGTGGTGTGTATGGCTGATACGGCATACCATAAGGATAACCACCATAATTATAATTTGGCATTTTATCTCCACCTTTCACATTTATTTTACAAATTTATGAAAAGAAAATCGTGGTAGATTTATACCAAATTTAGACCAAAAAGAAAACAAAAAGAGGATTTTTAATCCTCTTTCATTACTACTAATTCTCTTTATTGAATATGCACGCCCTATATAGTAGTGCTTCTTTTATTGTTTTTAAATTATTATCTATCGTTTTCTTATCGCCTATTTCTTTTAGTTCAGCGTAAATATCATTACAGTTCTTACGTTCTACAAAGAATTTATAAGCAATGCTCTTATCTCTAGCTTTTAGATAACTATCATCAATAATCTTTTTATATTCATCGCAAGTAAAATCGCATCTATACAGTATTGGTAAGTTCGAAGCATATTTCTTGTGAAATTCTTTCATAGTTAATTTCATACTATTAGTTTGTAAATCCATTAACGTATTTATTAAAACTGTATAAATAACCATTTTAAATGTATCTTCCGTTAGAGTTGGTTCCTTTTTAACACGACTTATTCTAGGATATGTTTCGCATAATACTCCTAATGTTTTGTTAAACTCATTCTCAAAATCTTCTTGTAATTCTTTTGCTCTTATTTTCTCATCCATAACTAACACCTCTCCACTTGTTTAATTATATATTGTTTCGCAAAACATTACAAGCGTTCATTATTGTTCTTCTTCAATTTTTTCATCAGTTTCTACATAATTATATTGAACAGGTATATTATCATAAGCTTCAGCATATTTAATATTTGTTTCTTTTTGTAAGATATAAAATCCTTCATCACTATATGTATGAATTTGTCTAATACCATTTTTACAAATATATTCTTCTTGTCTTATCATATTTAACCCTCCTATTCAGTTATTGCTAAAAAATCAACTTGACCATTATTATATAAAGTAGACCAATTTGTTGCTACCTTGTAATTTTCGATTAAATTACTTGGCACTTTTACTATTACTTTAGTTATACCATTAAAAGAAGTTGTATCTACTGTACACACTTGATTAGTACCTATTGTCATTTCTTCTAATCCACTGTCTTTAAAAGCGTTTTGTGATATTACTACAATAACATTAAAAACTACTTTTTTTAATGAAGAACACCCTTGAAATGCTCGTTGTCCAATATAAGTAATGTTTGAAATATCTACACTTGTTAGTGATGAACAATGTCTAAAACAAGATGATGACACTTGATTAATATTAGGTATTGAAACATATTTTAAGTTTGAACAATAACCAAAAACATATGTAGCATCTTGAGGCATATTATTTACTTTATTATTCGTATAACTTGTAATATTAGTATAGGCAAATTGATAATTTTTAAGATACTCATATGTAGATACTACATCTACACCACCACTACTTACATTAACAACCGCATTTGTTTTACCTATCATTATAATACCTCCTTAATCAATGGGATTCCTATAGCTGAACTAGGAACTTCTTTAGCATATATTTCAACTAACAATTCAGTTCCACTGTTTTGAAGAATAGCATTACAAACAGGAGCATAATTGCCACTGATTGCTTCAGCAACATCAAATACAACTTCCAAAACAGGCACACTTTCATTCCAACTGCTGTCAAGCACTATAGCCGCTTTATAAGGATATGCAGCGTATGTATTATCGCTAACCCAATCGCTAACCTGAACAATTTTAGACCACGTATATCCTCTTGCCAAACTTGTGCCATTTATATAACGTATATTATGCAAAGAATCTAACCCTAAATCATTTTGTTTTATCGAATCGTTTTCTATAGCGCTCATTCTACTTTCTAACATTTCAGGATCAAAACCCCAAGTTGTAAGTCCTATATACCAATTATCGTTAGTGTCTTGAACAAATAAAACACTATTTGTATTTAAACTTATATATGCAACACTATTTGAATATATAATTATATGCTTATAATTGGCATCTTGATATTTATCATAAGATATACTGTTTAACAAAGTATCAGTCGTTATATCACCATCAGTAAATGCACTAGCCAATGCTCCAGGAACAAATAAAGACCTTTTACCTTCTAAAACTATATTTTCTAATTCGCTTGATAAATTAACAAGTTTAGTTCCAAAAAGATTGTTTGTTGTATTGTTAGATACAATTTCAACATCGGTAGTTTTTATTTTGTAAGGATCAAATTCGCTAGATGATGAACCGCCACCACCGAATGAATAATCACTATACTCTATTTGATAAACAGTATCAGCTACTATAGATAATTTGGTGTCCGCTCTTGTAGGTTCAATAGTTCCACCTGATGATACCACAATTTCACTAAAATAACCCCTATCATCAATAGTAGGTGTATCATAAGTATCTTTATATTGATAAGCAACATCAATGTTAAATGGTGTGAATCTTGATAATAGTTGCATAAAATTCTTATATAGTTGTATTGTTTGGCTATCATTTGTTCCACTACCCAACGATGTATTTAATGCAGTAAAAAATTCATCTAGTGTAGTGAAATTACTTTGCAATAAACTATTAGCAATTTCTAATATATTTGAATAATAAGTGTCAGGGATTATATATGTATAGTAATCATTTAAAGTGGCACTAACACCCTCTTGCTCAAATGTATGTGATGTATGAAGTTTAATCTTCTTGAATGACTGTGAAGCACTAGCACCACCGCTTTCACCTATTGATGATGTAAATTCACTAACACTTACAGTTGTATTACTTGTAGCGTATGGAACAGTTCTATCCGTATTTGATATTCCAATATCATACGATACACCTTTAAATTCTAAATCATATAAAAATTCAATGCCATTTTGAGTAATAGAAGTAGCAGCTACAAATATTTGATAATCGGTCAT
>CALCVH010000013.1 GCA_937907585.1 uncultured Bacillota bacterium
TAGAATAACTAGATTATCTAAAGAAATTGATATAATGATTAAAAGAAATAATAAACAGATATTTTACGCATCTATTGATAAATCATCTTTATATGATAAATATTCTTCTAATAATTGCTTCAACATTGATAAGCATATGTTTTTATTAAAATATAATGAATTTTATAATAATTCTTTAATCAAATATAAGAATATTAATACTAATTCGTATGTAATATATGAATATACGCGTTCATATTTGCCTAAAGAAATAGTTATATCTTCTTCTTTTATGTTAGATAAAAATATAACATATAAATTAGAGTATAATTCAATATTAAAAGATATAAAACATACTTATAATTTAGATAATAATGTGATGAGTGTTGGATACTCAAATAATAATGATACAATTAATATAATAAAAGAAACTAAATTCAGGAGGTAATATGGATAATAGTTTAGATATTAATCAATTAAAAGTAGTTGATATTTATTTTGATAATATTGTATTTAGACAAAAAAGATTACCAAGAATAAATATTAAATTAAATGTAAAATATCAATTTAAAATAGAAAAATCAGATGATAAACATAGTGTTAAGTTAATTATGAATACATCTATTGATTCAAATGATGAAAGATTAAGACTATCTATTGATACAATAGGGGTATTCCAAGTAGATGACAATTTAGATATGGATGAAAGATATCCTCAAGTTATGGTTAATACTTTATATCCATATTTAAGAACTCAGGTTCAACTAATCACAACTCAACCAGGTTTATTACCTATTATGTTGCCTATATCAACTCCATTAATAAATAAAGAACCAATCTTAAACAGCATTAATGATGGTTCTATAATTGCTTAAAATGATGTTTAACGCATCATTTTTTTATTCTGTTATAAATAACATTTCCGCGAAAACGTGATTTTTTTAATAGTTTTCGCGCTTTTCTTTATATAAAAACAATCAAAAGATATTTAGCATTTCCGCGAAAACGTGATTTTTTTAATACTTTTCGCGGAAATGTATAATTAATATTAACGAAATTTATGCGACAAATATAAAGAAATAGGCACGAAAATCGTGCCTATAACTACATATCTAATTTATGAAATTCTAGTAAATAGAAATTCTCCTAAATCAGTAATTATATTATTATGTTTTTTCTACAACTGAAATATTTGAATTAGTTTCGATACCTTCATAGTTCATGAAGATGAAGCAGAATACGTTCTTAATATTTGAAAAGCTGTAGTTTCACCAACTGTTAAGATTGATGGAATGTAATAGTCATAGTCTTAGTAGCTGGATCATATTGAGCTACATAGCTAGCAGGACTATTAGTACTTAAATAGAATTCGCCTTTAGTGTTATCTGCTTCAGAATATAATACAGTAGTAGAGGTTGCGGAAGATGCAGCAGATTTTACAGCCTCGCCAGTAAATGTTGTATTATTATACCATAATACTAATGCGTTACCTGAACCATCTTTTGCAGTAAATACTACGTTAGCCCACAATTTAGTTAAAGTGAAAACTGCAGTGAATTTATTATCATCACCTTTAGTAAATGTGATGCTAGCATCTTCACTAGTTGTTGCAGTTAATGATGTAAATGTTGCAAAATCAAAGTATGGAGCAACATTCATAGTTTTCGTAGTTGGATTATAAGTAAATTCAAATGTAGTATCAGCGCCTACAAAGAATGAATTACCTTCATGATATAAACTTCCATCCCATTGATCGCCTTCTATATCAGCTGCAGTTACTTTACCAGTGAAAGTTGTGTTGTCATACCATAAAGTAGTATTGTTTCCGTTACCGTCTGAGAATACAAATGATAAAGCTTTCCATTTAGGAATTGAGATAACAGTTGTATAAGAACCAGATTCATTTAAAGTAAACGAACCACTAGCAGCACCAATATAACTTAATCCAGCAGGAGCTAATACATTAACTGTAACAGCCTTAGTTTCAGGGTTAACAGTTACTTTATAGTTAGTTTCAGTAGTTAATGAATAGCAGAATGTTCTAGCATTTTCAAGATCGTCTGAATCAACAAATAATTGAGCAGTACCAGTCGCATTAGCAACTCTTGCTGAACAAATACCATCACCACTAAATCTAGCGTTAGCATAACCTAATTTAACAACACTATCATCACTATATACTAAACTGAATCCAACTGAACTCCATTGTGTATTCATCTTGAATATTCCAACATATAATCCAGTTTCAGAATCAAGTGTTAATTCATTAGTTGAAGCACCAAATAATTAAACACCAGTTAATGTTGGAGCTTCAGGTTCACTACTAACATCATAAGAGATTTCAATAGATTTTACATAAACTTGTTTTGATTTAATTTTTGTTGTGTTTTGTAAAACAACAGTAGAACCATTAATTTCAACTTCTTGTGTTCCGTTAGCTGTAGGTTCATATTCTGTTCCATTAACAGATAATTTATTTACAGTAGCGCCAAAAGTAAGTTTAATCTTTTTAATAATAAATCCTTTTGCAATAGTGATTGTTAAAGCACTACCATTTCCTTCGTTATTATCAGCAGCAGAATCACTATAGAATCTCATAGTTCCATCTTGGTTTAAACCGATAAAATTACTATTATTGTTCTTTGTAGGAACAACACTAAATAATACTGGGTCTAATCCAAGTGTTTCAGCATTGTTACCATCAGTCATATTACCAGTCTTTGTTAAACTATGCTGAGCAGTAACAGTTCCACCTGTTGTAGATTTTTCGTTAACTTTAACTGTAACTGTAAATGTCTTATCGCCAGACGTAACAGTAATTGTTGTTTCGCCAGGTTTAACAGTAGTAAATACACCATTAGCATCAACAGTAACAACTGTTTCATCATTACTCTTGAATGTCCAAGTTAGTTTAGCAGCGTTAACTGGAGTATAAACGAATTCTAATTCACCAGTTCCACCTTCAGTTAATTCGAATGATTCTTGAACTAATTCAACTTTTTCAAGTTCTGGTCTATTTTCCCATTCATATAAATTGAATCCATAGTAACCAGCTGATTCTAATTTAACGATTTGATATCCACCAGCAGTTGTATAAGTACCATTCATGCCCATGAATACCATATCAGGAGTTTCAGCAGTACCAGCGTTAGCAACTAACATTTTCTTAGTAGTATCATAATTCCATACTAATCCAGCTTGATCAACATATGAGAAGTTATAATGTTCTCCGCTTACAGTAACACTAATATATTTCTTAGCACCTTCGATAGCGCATACTAGATAGAAACCGCCTTCAGTAGTTTCAACTTTAACTTCCATAGCATCATCATAATTATTAACTGATGCGCCATAGTATCCGCTCATCTTACCAGTTACAAAATACCAATCAGGGTTAGTTAAGCCAGCTTGATAAGTACCAAGTCTATAAGGTTTACCAGCAAATGGAGCTGTTACAACTGTAGGTTCAGTTTTAACAACACCATCGCCCATAGTAACAACAGATAATTTAGTGCCGAGTAATGCAGTGAATACTAATTCATCAGAAACATTAACTTTAACACCAAATTCATTAGTAGCAGTTACTTTATCTAAAACGAATCCTTCTTTTGGTGTAACAGCCATAGTTACTGTATCGCCAACATTAACAGCGCTAGCAGCAACTTCAGCACCATTTACTAAGAATTTAACGCTTTCAACATTTTCATCAGCTTCAACTGCTAAATGTGCAGAACCAGTGAGTTCCCCAGCAGTTACAGAAAGTGGTAATGATTTAACGATTTCCATCTTAGTAGAACCGTCTTTATTCTTATAGTTTTGTAACCAACCTAATAATTGAACAGTGTCACCAGCTTTAAATAATTGACCACCATCAGCACCATCAGTTGCGAAAGTCTTAGCACTCTTAGTTGATCTTTCAACTTTTACAGTCTTATTTTCTTCATCAAATGTGAATTTGAAGTTAGCATCTTCAGTTACATGCAAACCAGCAGCGCCATAGATTTCAAGTTTTACAAATCCATTTTCTGTTGCAACATACAAGAAACCATTTCCATATGTAGTATTAGTAACACTAGCAACTGTACCTGATACTAATATTAAATCAGAATATTCGCCTTCAGCAACTTGTATTGAGTTAGCTGCAGCTTGTTCGATAGTTAAAGTAGCAACTTGATCAGATGATGTATAAGTAATAGCATCGTAGTAAGCAGCGCAATCAGCTGTTGGAGTCTTTGTTACAACTACAACACCATTTTCTACAGATACACTAGTAGTATATTGAGCTTCAGGTACTGAGAATTCTAATTCATTCTTATCAGCATCGAAATACTTGTTGCAAGTAGTACAATGATATTTGATTACTACTCCACTAGCTGTAACCCAGTCAGCTGGAGCATCTTCAAATGTATGTCCTAATGCATCTATAACTTCTTCTTTAGTTTCGTTGCATCTTGTACAAGTGTAAGTCATTTTGCCTGCTTCTGTACAAGTAGCAGCTAAGGTAACAGTTCCTTCGTCCCAAGAGTGACCAAGAGCTTCACCATATGTGAATGTTTCAGTTCCGATTTCGCCACATTCGCAAGTATAGTAGTATACAGCAGCTTCAGTACAAGTAGCAGCGCTAACTTGGTAAGCCTTTGTAGGAACTTGCTGGTCGAAAACGTGAACATGATCTGTTGAGTTGTTGTCATCTGATGTGACTGATTCTACAGTTGTTGATTCAGCTGGTTTTTCAGTAGTAGTTCCAGCATCTTCAGTTGTAGAAGCACATGCAGCTAATGCAGCAACAACAACAAATGCAAATAGTAATGTTAATAAATTACTAAATTTTTTCATTTTTTCTCCTTTATATTTTGTTTTTTTCACGAAATAATTATACATTATTTTTTGAAATATTATTCTAATATTTTCTTTAACAGACTAATTCTTTTGGATTTTCTCAAATATGATGTCAAAAATTATTTTAGGTTTCTAATGTAATCAACCAACATATCTCTCATAATAATTTCAGTATAATCATATGAGTTATCTACAGTATATTTTTTAACATCCCAGTTATTTTTCTTCGCTAAATAATCGATAGTTACAACTTTATAAACTGTATCATTTTCTATTGTTTTAACGCTGTCAGATTTGAAATGATAAACCGATCCAGCGCTACTTATATACTTTTGATATTCTGATCCTTTCATATTTAAGACAACAACTTTATTGTCAAATGGGAAAATTTCAAATATATCAGCTACTGTTACATTATTTTCGCTTAATGTAGTTCTAACACCACCAGAATTTACTAATCCTAAATCCGCATCAAAATAATCTAACATTGATTTAACTGCGATTTCTGCACATTTTTCTTTAGAATCAAATTCATCAGATGTTTTAACGTAAATAACTTCGTTACCGCTATCTATAACATCTTGATATTGATTAATAACTTTCAATACATCTTCACTAGCGTCTTTTACATAGTAATTGAAATATCCCCTATTGTAATGATTTACAGTTCCATCAACTGGTTTATTATCATTATCTAGATTTAATACAATTGAGCCAACATTTCCATTTTTTGTATATGATTGAACATATGGAATTTCATAATTATCAGCGCTTCTTGTATATGTTCCATCAATAGATTGGTGAGTATGACCGAAGAACATCGCATCTAATCTATATTCATATTTATAAGTTGAATAGTTTGAATATTGATTGTTGTAATCATGAATAGATAGAACAACTACATCACAATCAAAATGTTCCCTTAATTCAACAGTATAAGTTTTTATATAATTGCTTAATTCATCAAAATAATAAGTTTGTATTTGATCTTCATCAATATCATACTCTAGATTTTGTCCAATTGCGCCAATAATTCCAACTTTAACATCAGAATATTCTATTACTGCATAAGGTTTAACCCAATCTGGTCTTTTATTTGTAGTTGAATCTATTAAATTACAACAAAGTAATGGGAAATTCGCTTCACCATTAGATAAGTCTTTATCCCAATAAGTATAAATTTTATCTAAAGTCCAATCGAATTCATGGTTTCCAAGAACCATAACATCAGTATCTAAAGCGTTTAACGCATCAACCATGCATTTACCCCAAGTCATTCTAGATATATATGTACCTTGGAATATATCACCATTCGCAATTCTGATATAATCAAATCCATCTTCTTTTTCAATATAATCAAATATCGCATCAACATTTTCAAGACCCATATAATCACTGTCACTATATAATTGACCATGAGTATCATTAATAGAGAAAAATCCAACTTTAGATATGTCGGATATATTTTCGTTCTTCTTAATGATAGGAATATTAGAATAGTCTTTATCTTCTATATTTGTAGTTTGAGTAGATTTTGAATCAGGAAATAATTGTCTTTCAGTAGTGCTTATTACTTCTTTTTTAGTAGTTTCACTAGATTCATTAGTTTCACTAGATTCATTAGTAGAGCTAACAGTTGTATTATTTGAAGTAGTTGAACTAATTAATTCACAACCATTTAATAAAACTAGCATTACCAATAAAGATAAAATATAAAAAATTCTTTTCATAATTTCCTCAACTTTTCATAAAAATTATATCTTATGACTTGAATATATTCAAGAATATATTTTATTGAACCAAAATCATAACAAAAACATCACTTTTTATATTTATGAAAATAATTATCATTCTTTAATAGATTCATAGTCTATACCCTTTGTTTCCTTAACATTAAATAACAATAAGAATATAGAAACTAAAACACAAGGAACTGAGAATATTAAGCATACTAACCATATAGGCATAAATAATATACCGATATTAACAAACACAAATCCTACAGCCATACCAACGTATACAAGAAGTCCTTCTGCGCCAATGATTGACGCTCTTATTTCAGTTGGCACCATTTCAGTAGATATTATTTCCATATAGTCTCTACCAATCCAATATCCACCAATATATAGTCCATATGATACACCAATTAGATATGGATTAAATGAATTATGGTTATTTGCGAAATATACAAATACTGAAAAGCTTATTGCGCATAATAATCCAAATATCACTATGATTCTTTTTCTTCCTATTTTATCAGCTAAAAAACCAGATAATATTACAGACACACAATATATTAATGGATAAGGAAATAATGCTTTAGTAATATCTTCTGTAGACATATTCGCTGAAGCCATTATCGATTCATACATAGTCATTGCGATAATAGCCGCATCGAATATAGTTTTAATTATTATTAATGTTTTTAATTCTTTATGTTGGAATATATATTTTATTGCGTTAAATATACCGCTCTTCTTTGAATTAGCTTTTTTATTCTCTTTTTCGATTTCTTCTTGTTTTATTCTATCCTCAAATGGAATTAATAAATATTCTCTTCTTTCTTTAACAAATATTTTAGATTCTTTAGCTAAGATAAATACTAATACTGAAATTAATAATCCACATATTCCTGGAATTAAATATATATTTCTCCATAGAGTTGGATCATTATGCATTACAGTAGATCTTAATAGTGGAATAAAGAATGTTCCAAGTGCGCCTAATCCTTTAAGAAGTGAATAGATAGTCGCACGCTTATTGCTTGGGGATTCTTCTAATATATAGATAATTTGAATATCATGGCTTATAAAGAAACTGATAATAAAACTACCTATTAAAAATCCCCAATATGTTTTAGAAAAGAATACTACTAATAATCCAAGTCCCATTCCTAAAGTTGATATGATAAATAGAGGTTTTCTACCATATTTATCACCTAAAGCTTTATAGAATGGTACTAACATTCCTATAACATATCCTACTAGGTTAAATGTTGAATTTAATGATAAGCCTTGTTCATATGTATAATCTCTACCAAATAGTCTTCCATTAACAAAGAATTCATTTATATAACAGCTTGTTACATTTGAGTTAACTCCTGTCACAAAGTTATCTAATAAATCAACTAATAGAATTAATCCTATTAACACTAATAAATATCCATG
>CALCVH010000014.1 GCA_937907585.1 uncultured Bacillota bacterium
AAATTATTTAAAATTTATGATAAAGTGATAATAAATGTTGAAAAAAACTAATTATCTAAATATAATTATTTATAGATATGCCGGTAATTAAAATAGAGAATTTGACAGTTAAGTTCAAAGAAAAGAAAAATAAAGAAGTAGTTGCGCTTGAGAATTTAAGCCTTGAAATAAAGGATAAATTCTTAAATGTAATTCTTGGATATAGTGGTTCAGGTAAAACCACTCTTTTGCGTTCTATCGCTGGATTACAAGATTATGAAGGCACTATTTATTTTGATGGTATAGATGTAGATAATTTGAGTGTTCAAAAAAGAAATATCGCAATGGTTACACAAAATTATGCATTGTACCCATCTATGACTGTATTTGAAAATATCGCATTTCCATTAAAAGTGTTAGGCGCTAGCAAAGAAGAAATAATTAGTAGAGTTTATGAAATTGCGGAAAAGTTAGATATTAAGCATTGTCTTTCTAGAAAACCAAAAAAGCTATCTGGTGGTCAACAACAGCGTGTGGCACTTGCTAGAGCGATGGTTAAAAAACCTGATCTATATCTATTTGATGAACCATTATCAAATTTAGATACTATAAAAAGAAGTGAAGCTAGAATTCTAATTAAAAAAATAATTAAGGAAAGAAACGCTACAGCGTTATATGTAACTCATGATTTTACTGAAGCGATGGCTTTAGCGGATTATCTAATCGTTATAAATGATAAAAGGGTTGAAATAGAAGGAACTCCACTTGAGATATATGAATCAAATAATCCTATAGTTGAATCTTTAAAAGGGGATATGTTAGATGAAACTATATTCAAATGAGATGATAGATTTATATCTAAATAAAAAGAAAAAAGGATTAAAAACCTCTTTTTGTATATTACCAATAGTGGTAATTATTTTTATCATCTTTATGATTATAGTTAAACTAAAAACCAAAGCTTTATTCATTATATTAGGAACTATAGATTTATCTATATTTGCGGTTATATTCATCTATAATCTACTAGAGAATATAATAAAATCAAATGATTTAGTTAGACATATTGGTTCAATGCTTAAAGGTGAAGAGACAAAATATGAAGGAAGTATAAAAAGTATATCTAATATCATTACTCTAAAAAGAAATATTCATATAGTAGAAGTAGAAATAAACGGTAATAATTCTAATATAAAAGTATATTTTAATATCGATTTGTTTGAAATGAATTTTGATGTTGATGATCATATTATAGTACAATCAGTAAATAACTTTATAACTGAATATGAGGTAATAAAAAATGAATAAAGGAATAATATCTCATATTAAGTTAAAATGGTATTTTTATGTTTTAGGAATAATAGCGTCCTTTATTATTTCTACTTTGTTCATATCTATTTCCGCATCACCAACTAAAAAAGAAAAGGTATCAATATTTTTAACTTGTTATAACGCTAATAATTCTTTTTTTGATTTTATTGAATCTATTAAACCTGATTATTTAGAAATAGTAGAACTAAATATAAAACATAAAGAAGATCTCTATTATGGAACTGTAATTAAAGGGTATAGAAAGAACGCGGATATCTTGATTGTCCCAGAATCTAAACTCGATTACATAATACTAAAGGATTGTATAGTGTTAAATGATGATATTTTAAAAGAATTAACAGATAAAACTTATGAATATTATTCTGTAGATTCTACTAATTATGGTCTTAAGATATATTCAAAAGAAAAGAATAAAGGAATACTTGATGGACTAGTAAAGTTCAATGATGATAATTCTATTGAGGATTATTATCTATTTATAAATAATAACTCTATTCATATGGGTAAATATAATAATTCAAAATATGATGGGGCGATTAAATTGTTAAAGGAAATATTAAATTATGAGGCGTAAGGAAGCGAAAGTCGACTTTTTATCATCAGATTTACCTTCTAATAGAAAAGAAGTCTTTTTTGATTGTCTTAAAAATAGATACGGATATCTAATTAACTGTGGAATCATAATGTTCTTATTTTCTATTCCATTATTTGTGTTATTCTTTATTAAATCTATATATTTAGGAGCGTTAAATCAAGAATTAAATAATGGAACTATTATGTTAAGCGATTATAACGCCGCAACTTTTAGATATATTTTTATTTATGATATGCTTGTTATCTTATCATCTTTTATTCTATCTATCGGATTATCTGGAGTAATTAGAATAATAAGACAGATATCTTGGATAGAACCACTATTTTTCCTTAAGGATTTTACTGATGGAATAAAGATGAATTATAAACATATATCAATTCATCTATTTATAATATCGCTATTATATATGATTTCAGATTTAACTATGCACGCCCCGATTGATTATAATATTTTAAAATATATTCCAGCCCTGATAACTATATTTATTATTTTACCTGTAATCATGTATAACATCGTTCAGACATCAATATATAATATGACGTTAATAGAAGAAAATAAGAATTCTATGTTGTTGTTTTTTAAATCAGTACCCGTATGCGTAATATTTTCAGTTATAATATCTATTACTTTACTATTGAATCTAATAAATAATTACACTATAAAATCACTTATTTTTGTACTATTTTTAATAATACTTTTCCCAGTATTCTATATATCTTGGTTTTTATATTCATCATCTGTGCTCGATAAATACATCAATAATGAATATTATCCTGATATAGTAGATAAGGGAATAGTTAGAAAAAAATAAATAATAATTTTACTTTATATGTATATTGTTAATCAAATGATTAACAAAAATAGGTATAAAATATAATATATTAATTAATAGTTTTAATTGTTTTCATTTGGTATGATAGTTTTAGAGAATACACAATATCTAAAAGTTAAAGGAGAACCATATGAAAAACATTAAAAAGTTCTTTTTATCATTTATTTTATTCTTGATTCTATTTGTAGGTTTTATGAGATTTACTGGCGCATCTACTATTGATAGCGCTAATATTCCAAAAGATTCTACTGCGGATACAAATTATGATTTAATATCTGTAATGGATCTTTCTTTTAATGGATTATCTAATCAAGAAGAAATCAGAATAAATCAGGATACTGATTTTGTTTTTGATTTTAGTGATAATAACATTTATAAGAGTTTAGTATTCAAATTCAAGTATAATGTCGTAGATGATTCGAGCTCTGATTCTAATGCGTTCAGGGTTCATTTTGACGTTGCGGATAACAAATGGGATGATTTGAATTCTTTATGGGTAAGAGGCGATGGAATATATCTTAAAAAATATAATGGTTCTAGCTTTAGTTGGAATAAGAAACCAGCTTTAAATAAAGGGATGCATATAATAGAATTTGGTAGAATCGCTATACTTAAAAATAGTAATCCAACTGGCGAATATTATGTGTATTATAAAATTGATGATATAGATATGGATTCGTTTATAGCGACATATGATATATCTAAAATGGATGGATCAATGTTCATAAATTATAGTAGTGGAAACACAATGAACAAGATATTAGATGTTAGCCATATTGATGGCCCATATGAGACGCCTGATAGATTATCTATTGAAGATTTAAAATATAATGGATATTCAATTGGAAAAGAAGCATTACTAAATGAACATCATAGATATCAATATTCTAGTAGTGCTGAACATAAATCAGTATCATTTAAATTCTATTATCAAGTAAACGATTATAGTAGCGTTGATTGTCAGTTTCATTTTAATAATACTTGGTTAGCCGACAAACATGGGGGTATTATTTGGCTTAGAAATGACAAGATTAGAATATCCAAAGAGGGTGGAGGATACCTTGAAACAAATCCATTTACTAAAAATGGATTATATGAAGTAGATATTAAAAAGCTATATATAAATTCAGGAAGTAATCTTGGAAAATACTATATTTCAGTCGCAATTGATGGAGTAAAAGCGCTAGAATATATAATCAGTGATATGCCAGATTATGCAGGATTATTTACTACAGGAACAAATGGTGATTATCTATATGATTTAAATTATATGCCTATAGAACTAGATACCGATTTATATATAAATAAATGGGATAAGGTTAATAGTGGTATATCATTTATAGGAAAACTAAAAAAGGATGTAGTA
>CALCVH010000015.1 GCA_937907585.1 uncultured Bacillota bacterium
TTTACTGTTAGAGGAATCGAATATGGAACATATATAGTTATAGAGAACCAAGGTTCAAATGGAGTATATGCAGACCTAGATGGATATGGAAAAGCATTAGTTTATACTGTTGATGGCGAAACAAAAACTACAGTTGATGAAAACGCAACATACACTATAGAAAATAATAAATACACTCTTAAATATGTAGATGGCGCTAAGGATATAACGCTTGTAGGTTACATTGATAAATATAAAGAAAATAATGAATTAGTTGACGCATTCATTATTGAAAAGACTGACGCTATTCATACATATATTAATAGTAGAGACTGGTCAATATTAAAATTAGACTCAAAGGGGCATGCGGTTAGAGTTGATAATAAAGGTAATAAAGATGAAGGTACATATACAATCATTACTGATTCATTATTATATTATGAAAACACTGACGCAAGTTACGCAAATATCTATAAATATAATTCATCTAAAGGAACTATTGTAGAATCTAGATTCGTTCCAAGAGGATATTATACAAAAGAATTAAAATCATTATTATTCTCACAATATGGCTTTGCGGTATTCAATTTTGAAACTAAATACTTCTATAACGTCGAAGGTCAAGAAGTAATGATTTATCGTCAAGATTTAAATGATCCTAACGCTAATGAATATGGATTTATTCAAGAAAACTTTGGAGAATTCACTGACATAAAAGAATATAATGGCGATACATATTATCAAAATGATGGCTTCGCAATCAATTTCTCTAGAAAAGAAGAAACCAAAGAATTATATCCAGTATTAGTTAGCGTAGCTAACAACTTACGTAAACCTACAGAAAATCTATCATTCAGTCCTACTGGAAATGATGAATTCAGATCTAGTGGAACTGTAACAGTTAACGGCATGCCTCTAAACTGTACAGTTGTAAGAGAATATGTTGATGATCACTATGAAATGTATTTCTTAGTTGGCTATTATAGATTCGATATCACCGTTGAATATAATGGTAAGAGTGAAGATGGTAGTTCAACTAGCACATATGAAGTAGTAGGTATGTCTTGTATTAGAAGATATGATCCATATCGATATTTAAACAACTACTATATGTATTATTTATTCTACGGTCAACAATTTGTAAGTACATATGAAAACAATATTGGTGTAATCACCATCATGCAGATGTTTGATCAAGAAGGCAATATGACTGAAGATTATGTCAATGTTGAATTCGGTGAAGAAACAAATGCATTCGACTTAAATGATAAATCGCTTTCAGGCAATAACTTAAAATACACTTATTCAGATGAAACAGAACAATTTGAAGTTAATATCGAAGGAACTGATGGCTATACATATAAATTATATTTCTTAGTTAGAACTCATCCAGCATTCAACGCAAATAGTTATGTACTATACGCTTTAACAAGAGTTGAAACATTAAAATATAATGATTATGAAGTTACAATCGAAAGAGTTCTATTAACTGATTATAATGTTCAACCTGGTGCATATTTCAAAGTAAGTATGAAGTATCAAGAAGAAGAATTAAATTCTACTGAATCATTTGAAATTGAAAATGTTCTTCATTTCATTAGTAGAACATTTGATGAAGAGAAGAGTTTAACTTCAACTACATATTACAAACTTGATTTAGTAACTAAAGAATCTGAATCATTGAAAGAAGGTGTCATTGCGCCATATGAAAGTGTAGAAGTATCTACCGTTGATACAATTAAAACATATTTTGATAAAGACACTAATTCATATGTAGATGTTAAAGACGGAAAAGTGATATTCGCATCAATTAATGGAACTAAATATTTAATTACTGAATCAACATTCGATGAAAGCACTAATACTTATCATATAATACTAAATAATTTAGAAGAATATGACATTGTAGTGGAGAACGAAACATCAGCTTCTATTACAAAATTGGAATCTGAAGAAGAAACAGATGGTCAAGAATAAGGAGGAGACATATGAGTATCAAAAAGGTCGTAATCCTTTTATTCCTCTCTATAATATTTGTTATAGGGAATATTACAAGAGTTAACGCTAATAGAGTAGAACAAACACCTACTCTATTAGCTAAAGATACTATATCTACTAATAACCAAGTAAATACACTTAGAAATATAAGCGATCTAGAGACTCTAATTAAAAACAATATTGAGTCTTATTTCGATACGTCTATTGTTACAAAATTACCTGAAGAATTGAAATCAGATGATTTCATTTCAGTAATCGTATCATTAGATACGTTATCTTTAGCTGAATCATATTCTTTGAGTGATTCTACATTACAATTTAATGAATATTATGATACCGCTAGCGCTAAAGAAAGAATCAATTCAATTAATAAGCTAATTCATAACAAACTAGTTGATTTAGATAGTTCAGGAATTGATTATAAATTAGGTGAAAAATATAATACTTTACTATCTGGATTTGAAGTTGAAATCAAAGCTAAAGATTATTATAAATTAGAAGAATTATTCAATACTGAAACATTAATATTAGGCGATACATATGAAAAACTAGAAACTGAAGTAGTAGAAAACTACGTTAATGTCTATGATACTGGTATATTCGATAGTAGCAATATTGAGTATCAAGGTGATGGTGTCGTAGTCGCAATCTTAGATACTGGATTAGACTATACTCATTCAGCATTCTCAGTAGATAATTTCACTACTACAAAAGAAGCTTTCACATTAGATTATGTATCAAGTAAAGTTAATGAAACGCTCGCATCTACATTTACTTTAGGATTAACTGGAGAAGATGTATATGTGTCAAGAAAAGTTCCGTACGCATATGACTACGCAGATAAAGATCCTGATGTATCACCAATAAATTCTGAACACGGAACTCACGTAGCTGGAATTATCGCAGGTAAAGATGATGCGATTACAGGCGTTGCGCCAAATGCACAACTAGCGATATTTAAAGTATTTAGTGATTTAGAAGAAGGCGCTAAAACATCTTGGATTTTATCAGCTTTAGAAGATGCGGTAGTTTTAGGAGTTGATGTGATTAATATGTCACTCGGTTCTAACTGTGGTTTTACAAGAGAAGTTGATAAAGAAAATGTAAACATCATCTATGATAGAATCAAAGAAGTTGGAATAGAATTAGTCGCTGCGGCAGGTAACTCTGGAAGTTCAACATCAGGTAGTGAAAAGAATGGTAATAACCCTCTTACATCAAATCCTGATTATGGAACGATTGGTGCTCCATCAACATATGAAGCATCTTTAGCTGTCGCATCAGTTGATGGTGTTAAAACATCTTATTTAAAACACGGAAATAATATTATATATTTCAATGAAGCATTCACTAATAGTGCGGATTTAACTAAGAGTTTCGTTAATGATGTATTAGATACACTTGGAAATGATATTGAATCTCATGAATTTGAATACGTTGTAATACCTGGCATAGGTAGATCATCAGATTATCCTGATGAAGATTCATTCTATGAAGGTAAAATCGTTCTTGTTAAACGTGGTATAACAACATTCGAAGATAAAGTAAGAGTTGCGCTCAAAGAAAAAGGCGCTGCGGGTATTATTATCTACAACAACGTATCTGGTACTATCTCAATGTCAGTTGGCGCAAATATTGGTGCTGTATGTTCACTTTCTCAAGATGATGGTGAATATTTAGTTAAACAGGTTGATCCAACTACTGGAATAGGTAAAATTCTAGTCAGTAGAGAACAATTAGCTGGACCATTTATGTCAGATTTCTCATCATGGGGACCAACATCTGACCTTAAAGTTAGACCTGAAATCACAGCTCATGGCGGTCAAATTTATTCATCAGTTCCAGGACAATCTTATGAAAGATTATCTGGTACATCAATGGCGACACCTAATCTATCAGGCGCAACAGCTTTAATTTGTCAATATGTTAAATATAGCGGTATATTTGGTGATAATTTAACAACTAAAGAAGTTACTAATATCGTTAATAGATTAATGATGTCTACCGCTAGTATCATCTACGAAAGAAACAGCTTACCAGCTCTTGTTAGAAAACAAGGTTCAGGATTAGTTAGTATGGATAAAGCAACTAAAGCTGAATCATATATTTCTACATATGATTTAAGTGGAAATATTATGAATAAAGCTAAATTTGAACTTGGTGATGACAAGAGTAAAACTGGCGTATATAAAATGATATTTGATATAAACAACATATCAAATCAAAATGCTTCATACGATATTTCATCAATTGTCTTAACTGAAGGAGTATCTACAACATATACATCACATGGTGAAAGAACACTCACTATGAAAGCTTATAATCTTGATGGCGCTATACTTAAAGTTGAAAGTGTAGAAAACTGTGTTCAAGATGGAAATAAGGTTGATGTTAAAGCGAAGAGTACTGCGAAAGTTACTGTATCAATCACTTTATCAGATAAAGATAAAGCATACCTAAATGAATCATTTGAAAATGGAATGTATGTTGAAGGATATATCACTTTAAAAGCGAATGGATCAAATAAAGTAGATTTAAATGTTCCTTATTTAGCTTTCTATGGTGACTGGACTGAGGCTCCTATTTTCGATGAAGAATATTACGATACAAATAAAGATGAAATAAACGCTGGAATTGATGCTGAAGATAAACTCATGCCTGATGCTTACGCGACAAGAGTAATAGGTGGACTTTATACAGATTATATAACTACACTTGGTTCATATTATTTTGTTCAAGATCCTAGAGCGACTCAGATAGCCGCATCTAAAGACCATATATCAATATCTAACCAAGATAAGGGTGAAGAAAATGGTTCAACTGTATCATCAATCAGATCGATTTCCGCAGGATTATTAAGAAACGTTAAAGAAATATATGTATCGATAGTAGAAGAATCAACAGGTAAAGAGATTTATACAGATTTAGTCACAAATCAACATAAATCATTCTCTCAAGGTATAACAATTTATCCATCTTCAATCGATATTAAATATAATGTATTAGAACATAATCTAAAAAATAATACTAGATATGTATGTACATTAACTGCCTATATCGATTATGGTGATAACGCTCTACAAAAGAATTTAAGAAATACATTCAGTTTCCCATTCTATGTTGATTTCGAAGCTCCAATTATTAAAGATGTAACATATAGAACTGAATACGATAAACTCGCAAATAAAACTCATTTATACGCAGATTTATCTATATATGATAATCACTACGCAATGGGTGTACAATTTGGACAGATTGTAAGAGCGCCAGAAGGCAGTGAATTTTTATTCTCACTTGAATCATTTGGTAAATATATAACTCCAGTTTATTCTACATATAATTCAACATCTATTGTAAGTGTAGAATTAACAGATTATATTTCACAAATCAAAAACTCAGTAACAATAAAATACAATAATGATGGATCTACTGATGTAGTAACTGATTGTAACACATTTGTCGCAACAGTATATGATTACGCAATGAACTACGCAACATATGAAGTAGCGCTACCTAGCAAAATCAGCTATATGTATTTTACTGAGAATGATATTAATTTAAGTTTAAATGAAACATTAGATTTAACTACAATATTAAATGTTTATCCATCGACATCTTGGATTCAAATATTAGATTATAATTCATCTAACACTAATGTAGTAACTATTGTAAATAATACATTAATCGCTAAAGAAAGTGGATTATCTACAATCACTGTTACTGGTAAGGATGAGGATGGTAATACTATATCAACATCTTTAAATATTAAAGTATTATCTCCTGGAGATGAAGGATATGTTGATGGCTATTCAATACCAGAAATTAATCAATTTAAGGTAGATGGATATAAAACAATTAAAGCTTACTATAATGTTGATAATACAGAAAGAGAAATAGGCGTAACTGGTGGACAATATGACTTTGGTGATGCGGGTGCTAACTTATCTATGTATCCATCTGAAGCTGTATCTTTACTATATACACTTGATTCATACTTCCCTGAAAAGACTAGCGTAGAATTTAAAACATCTAACGCAAAGATTGCGACAGTTGATTCAAATGGTGTAATTACAGCTCAAGCAAAAGGTTCAACAACCATAATGGTTACTGTCCAATTCGACAATAAAGCGACATTCTATTCTGCGAGAATCAATGTTACAGTAAAAGATCCATTTAACATTCAAAGTATATATCTATATAATTATAGAGGATTAGGCGGAACAGTAGAAATACCATCTGATAGAGGACTTACACATATCTATAGTTATGCATTCTCTAACTATGAATTCGTGAATAAAGATCTATCAGCTGGCGATGTAATTGATGATGAAGATCCATACTACATCAAACAACATTATATTGGTGATGATACAATCACTAAAGTAATCATCCCTGAAGGTGTCACAACAATCAATGAATATGCATTCGCAAATCTAACAGCCTTAGAAGAAGTAGTAATGCCTTCAACATTAGTTAGAATTGGCGTTGGTGCGTTCTATAACTGTACTAGTCTTAAGAAGATTAATTTAGAAAATGTTAAATTTATAAATGAAAAAGCATTCTATAATTGTCCACTTGAAAATGTAGACTTTAAGAGTGCGGTATCTATTGGTAACTATGCATTTGAAAATTGTAAATTATCTTATGTAGAACTTCCATCATGTGCACAATCATTATCAGTTGGTGCTTTCTATAATAACGAATATTTAACAAGCGTTACATTCAAAGCTAAAAAGATAAAAATTGCGCCATATGTATTTGCGAAATGTTCTAGATTAACATCAATTAATATAAACGCATCAGTTATCTCATCTCACGCTTTTGAAGATTGTATAGAATTAAGCGATGTAACACTAGGTACAGATGTATCAATAATTTCTGAATATGCGTTCTCTAACACAAATGTATCTACATTTAAACTAAATAGTAAGAATCCATATTTAACATTAGAAGAAGATGGCGCATTAATACTTAAAGGTACTGAATTAATTCTCGCATCTCCATCATATATTGGTGCAGGTAACACGATTACATCAAGCGCTGAAACTATTTCATCTGGCGCATTTGCTGGAAATAAGAAAGTATTCTATTTAGTATTAAATAATGTTAAAACAATTGGCGATTATGCGTTCGCAAATTGCGTTAATTTAAAGACTGTATCAATGCCTAATATTGAATATATTGGTAATTATGCATTCTATAATACAGACCTTTCAGATTTAGGATCATTATCTAATTTAAAATCTATTGGTAATTACGCTTTCAGCAAAACTGAACTTGAAACATTGACTCTTACTGATAATGTAAAAGTAGGAGACTACGCATTCAGTGAATGTAGTTATCTAGAAACTATTACACTTGGTGATAATATCACTCTTGGAAGATATGCATTCTTTAATCCAATCACATTATATACATATGATCAAACTGGAAACTTCGCTCATTACACGGTTTATTCATATGATGTGAAAGATAAAGATGGCAACATCGTTAAAACAAATAGTTATTATCGTTATAACTTTAATGATGGACTTAATTCATCACTAAAGAGCGTTACTGCAGGAGATAACTTAATTATTAAAGAAGCTGCGTTCTTCGGAAATGGCAAATTAACTACTGTTAACTTAGGATTATCAACTATTATTGGTGATCATGCGTTCTATAGTTGTAATGGACTAACTACAATCAATTTTGAAAATGTTAAATCTATAGGGAAATATGCGTTTAGTGGCTACAATACTAACGATTATTATTTAGAGAATAACATTTGGAGATTCGCATATGAATCTGAATATGATGAAGGCGTATATATCGCAACAGCTTATATGATTACTTGTTTCTCTCCATCATTCACATCTGTTGATTTATCAAAGATGGAAGAAGTAGGAGAAGGTGCATTCGCAGGAAACAATAATTTAACTACTGTTATCTTAAGCGATTCAATGGATATCGTTGGTAAGGAGATGTTCGCTAACTGTAAATCCTTAACAACAATTAATTTAAAAGAAAACATTAAAGAAATTAAAGAATTAGCTTTCGCTCAAAGCGGATTAACTACTATCAATTTAGAAAATGTCGAGTTAATTGGTGAAGGTGCATTCTTTAGAACAAATATCGATAATGTTACATTTAAGGATGGAGTTATTATTGGTGATAGAGCATTCTATTATTCTCAAAAATTAGAAAATGTTAATAATCTAAATAACGTTAAATCAATAGGTGAATATGCGTTCGCTCTTACAAGTATCTCTAGCGCTAATTTAGAAAATGTTGAAGCTATCAAGGATTTCGCTTTCAGCAATTCTAATCTATATAGTGTAGTTCTTGGAGAAAACTTGATAGAATTAGGTGAAAACCCATTCTATGGATGTTCTATTAAGAGTTTCGCTAAATCGACTGAAATTATCTTCGATGGACATGTAGTAGGATATGATATGCTTTCTACATATGATTTAAATGAATATATCAAAGTCATTGATGATTGTTTATATCAAGTAACAAAGAACGGATTAGTTTTAGTATCTTATCCACCACTTAAAG
>CALCVH010000016.1 GCA_937907585.1 uncultured Bacillota bacterium
TATTGGGTCTAGAAAAGAATGATATAAATCGTACTAAATTAATTAAAGAATTAATTAGTACTGGTTCACCAGATTTATCAGATGATTTATCAAAAGATTTAAATGAAACCATATCTTTAAGTTTAAATACTTTATCAGATTCAGAAAAAGATATCATTTCAATGTATTATGGGTTAAATGGAGTACCTAAAAAAGAACCAGATGAAATCTGTGATATATATGAAATATCAAGTGAAAAATTAAGACAAATAGTTAAGAAAATAGAAAGGAAATTAAAAAGACAAATGGAGGATAATGATGACTGATCTTGATGTTGAGAAGAGTATTACTTTAAAAAATATTAAAGTAGTAGCGAAAGAATTAGATTTAAATGAAGATGATCTAGATTTATATGGTAAATACAAAGCTAAATTAAATGACTCAATACTAGAAAAACCTGATCATAATGGTGATGTTGTACTCGTCACTGCGATTACTCCTACTAAAGCTGGCGAAGGTAAAACCACTGTTTCTATTGGACTTGCGCAAGCTTTAAAGAAACTAAATAAAAATGTATGTCTTGTGTTAAGAGAACCATCTTTAGGTCCAGTAATGGGATTAAAAGGTGGCGCAACTGGTGGAGGTTATTCTCAAGTTCATCCTATGGTTGATATCAACTTCCATTTCACAGGAGATATGCATGCGTTAACTACTGCGAACAACCTAATAAGCGCAGTTATTGATAACGAAATCTATTTTGGTAGTGAACTTAATCTAGATCCAGAAAGAATTGTATTTAGAAGATGTCTAGATGTTAATGATAGAACTTTACGCAACGTTAAAGTAGGAATGGGGCCAAAAACAAATGGTGTTGAAAGAGATGATGAATTTAGAATCACTGTCGCATCTGAACTTATGGCTGTATTATGTTTATCTAAGGATTTAGCTGATTTAGAAAATAGATTAAATAATATTCTAATTGGATATAATAAAAATGGTAAAGAAGTATACCTTAAATCATTAGGAATAACTGGCGCATTATTAATCACATTAAAAGATGCATTAAAACCTAATCTAGTTCAAACTACTGAAGGTGTTCCAGCCATCATCCATGGTGGACCATTTGCGAATATCGCTCATGGATGTAACTCTATTAGAGCGACTAGATTCGCTAAACACTTGGCTGATATCGTTGTGACTGAAGCTGGTTTTGGTGCTGATTTAGGTATGGAAAAATTCTTAGATATTAAAGCGAGAATTACTGGATTTGATCCTAAATGTATTGTCTTAATCGCAACAATTAGAGCTTTAAAGATGCATGGTGGAGTAGAACTCGAAAAACTAAATGAAGAAAATATAGATGCGATGATTGAAGGCTGTAAGAACCTTGAAAGACATATTAATACTATTAAGACTTTCAATAAGAAATTCGTTGTAGCGATCAATAGATTCTATACAGATACAGATAATGAGATTAAAGCTTTAGAAGAATATTTATCTAATAGAGGCTATAAATTCGCTCTTACTGAAATCTATTCTAAGGGTGGAAATGGTGGAATTAAACTCGCTGAAGAAGTATTATCACTACTTAATAATGATGATAAACTTAAATATCTATATGAAACTAGTGATACTTTAAAAGATAAGATAATCAAGATCGCAACTAAAGCTTATGGCGCAAGAAGCGTTATATTTAGCGATACGGCATTATCTAAATTAGAATATTATCAAAATAATGGATTTGGTGATAGACTAGTTTGTATGGCTAAAACACAAAATTCTGTAACAGATAACGCAAAATTATTAAACGCTCCAACTGATTTTGATATCACAGTTAGAGATATAACATTATCAAATGGTGCAGGATTTATAGTTGCGTATACTGGAAAAATCATTACAATGCCGGGTCTTCCAGCTGTACCACAAGCTAAAAAGATGGGCTTAGATAAAGATGGATTACCTTACGGAGTAATGTAATATGACAATAAAAGAAGAATTTACTAAAATTTATAGAGATACTATTAAAAGAGAAGGCGCTGATAAATTATTAAATTATTTACA
>CALCVH010000017.1 GCA_937907585.1 uncultured Bacillota bacterium
ATCAATAACTATTCCAAATAGTATTACATCAATTGGAAATGATGCATTCTCAGGTTGCACATCTCTAACATCAATAACAATTCCAGATAGTGTCGCATCAATTGGAAGAGGCGCGTTCTCTGGTTGTTCATCTCTAACATCAATCACTATCCCAGATAGCGTCACATCAATAGGAGAAAGTGCATTCTTCGGCTGTTCATCTTTAAATAGAGTAAATATATCTAGTATAGAATCTTGGTGTAATATATCGTTTAGTTCTGACAATTCTAATCCTTTATATTATGCTCATGATTTATATTTAAATGATGAATTAGTAACTGATTTAGTAGTACCAAATAGCGTCACATCAATAGGAAGTAGAGCATTCTCTGGCTGTTCATCTCTAACATCAATAACTATCCCAGATAGTGTTACATCAATAGGAAGAAGCGCATTCCAATATTGTTCATCACTAACATCAATCACTATCCCAGATAGTGTCACATCAATAGGAGATTATGCATTCCAATATTGTTCATCACTAACATCAATCACTATCCCAGATAGTGTCACATCAATAGGAGATTATGCATTCCAATATTGTTCATCTTTAATAACAGCTGGTCCAATTGATTCTGGATGCAATATTGAATTTGGATGGACAACATCAATACCAGGAAGTGCATTCTCTGGTTGTTCATCACTAAAATCAGTAACAATTCCTGATAGTGTCACATCAATAGGAGGCAGTGCATTCCAATATTGTTCATCACTAGCATCAATCACTATCCCAGATGGTGCTATATCAATAGGAAATTATGCATTCTATAATTGTAAATCTCTAACATCAATAACTATTCCAGATAGTGTTAGATTTATAGGAGATTATGCATTCGAAGGTTGTTCATCTCTTGCATCAATAACTATTCCAAATGGTGTTACATCAATCGGACAAGAAGTATTCTATAACTGTTCATCTCTTCAATCAATAACTATCCCTGGTAGTGTTACATCAATTGGAAATTATGCATTCCTAGGTTGCACATCTCTAACATCAATAACAATTCTAGATAGTGTCGCATCAATAGGAAGAGGCGCGTTCTCTGGTTGTTCATCACTAACATCAATCAGCATTCCAGATAGTGTCACATCAATAGGAGAAAGAGCATTCTATAATTGCGAATATCTAACAATCTACTGTGAGGTACCATCTCAACCAGGAGGTTGGAATGACAATTGGAATTATAGTAATAGACCGGTTGTTTGGGACTATGAAGAAGCATAATATTCAATAAAACTGATAATATTCTTTTAATTCTATTTGTTTTAAACATTAATTGACATTTTTGATATATTATATTAATTCTTATAAAAAAACATTATTTTAAACTTTATTTTGAAATTAAATCAAAAAGGTCGAATAACATATTAATACTATTCGTCCTTTTTGATGTTTATGAAAAATTAAGAAATTATTTTAATATAATAATAAATATGTTAAAATAGGAAATGTAAGAAAAGTAAGAAAGGAGTTTTTATTGTGGAATCAAAAGAAGATAGATTCATTGTAAGTGTTAAAGTTGGGCCTAAGGGTCAAATAACTGTGCCTATTGAAGCTAGACGTATGTTCGATATAAAAGAAGGAGATACGCTAATGGTAATGGGTGATATAAATAAAGGCATAGCCTTAATTAAAGATGATATGTTTTATAAACTAATGGGTGGTATTACTAATTATGAAAACAGCAATCAAAATAAATAATTTAAGAAAAGAATATAAAGATATTATCGCAGTAGATGATTTAAATTTAGAAATATATGAAGGTGAATTATTTTCTCTACTTGGTGTAAATGGTGCAGGTAAGACAACTACTATTAAAATGTTGTCTACTTTAGTTAAACCTACTAGTGGCGATGCATATATTTTTGATTATTCTATTTTAAAAGATGAAGAAAAGATTAAAGAAATAATTGATATTTCTATGCAAGAAACTGCGATTGCTAGAAAACTAACAGTAGATGAAAATATAGAATTCTATGCTAGATTATCAGGACAATCTAATGAAGAGATTAATGAATCTAAAAAAAGAATGTATGAAGCTTTTGGACTTGATAAAGTATCTAATAAACAAGCATCAAAACTATCTGGTGGCTGGCAAAGAAAACTATCTATCGCTTTAGCTTTAATATCTAATCCTAAAATATTATTTTTAGATGAACCTACATTAGGATTAGATGTTATAGCGAGAAGAGAACTATGGAAAATAATAAATGAATTAAAAGGTAAAATGACTATTATATTAACTACTCACTATATGGAAGAAGCAGAAGCATTATCAGATAGAATAGGCATTATGAAAGATGGCAAATTGCTATTTATAGGAAACAAAGAAGAATTATTTAAGAAAACAAATAAAACTAATGTTGAAGATTCATTTATTGAGATTGTTTCAGGAGGTAACCTCTAATGAAAGAATCTTTATCTAGAATTGTTACTTTAACTAAAAGAAATATTAAAGAAATATTAAGAGATCCTTTGTCTTTAATATTTACATTAGGAATGCCTCTATTTATGGAAATACTATTCTATTTAATATTTCATAATATGACATCTCAATTTGAAATGAAATATCTAGCTCCTGGAATAGTAGTATTCGCAGAAAGTTTCTTATCTTTATTCGTTGGCTTATTAATCGCAATAGATAGATCAACATCATTCTTAACTAGATTATATGTATCAAAAGCTAAATCATATGAATTCATATTCTCGTATGCATTATCAATAATACCAATTGTATTTATACAATCAATATTATTCTTTATTGTAGGTGGTATATTTGATACATCTCTATTTAGTATTAATATGATCCTAGCTATATTATTAAGTTTAGTTACTTCATTATTCTATATCGCAATAGGAATATTGCTTGGAACATTATGCAATGAAAAATCTATTGGTGGAGTATCATCAATTGTAATCGCAGGACAATCTGTATTATCTGGTATGTGGTTTCCTCTTGAAGGATTAAGCGAAGGTATGATTACAATAATGAATGTTTTGCCTTTTAGAAACGCTACTAAGATAATACAAAATACAATAGTAGGTATAAATGATACATTTAATGATCTAGTATTACCATTAATAATTGTATTAGCATATACTGTAGCAGCATTCATTATCGCTATAGTATTATTTAGAAAAAAGATGAAATCAATCTAATATTTATCAATATATAAACTACTCTGAAATATAGTTTATAGTAATATAGTTTGATTATCTAAATAATAAAACTTATTATCTAGCTTTAAGTAAAAAGGTGACTATATTAAAAATTTATATTTATATAATTAAAGATAACTAGTACTAAAAATCCAAAAAACACTTAATAAATTAAATTTAATTTATTGTATTATCTTCTATGACATGATATAATGTCTATGTAAAAACAATCAATGTCCAAGGAGACTTATTTGTATGAATATAGGAAAAGAAACAGAACAAATAGAATTTAAAACAAGTCTTGCTGAACAAAAACAAGGTTTTGAATCAATAGCATCAATTTTAAATAAACATCAATCTGGAACCCTTTATTTTGGCGTATTAGATAATGGTGATGTAAAAGGATTACAAATAGGCAAAGATACGCTAAATCATCTATCAAGAGACCTAGAATTACATATTAAGCCATCATTTATGCATTCTATCAAATTACTTAAATCAGCAGATGGACTAGAGTTTATTGAAATAACATTTAATGGTGATAATAGTCCATATTCAGCATATGACAAGTATTTTTTAAGATTTGCTGATAGAGATAATACTATGGATCAGCAAATGTTACTAAATTATTTTGAACAAAAGAAAGCATCATATATCAATTGGGAAAATAGTAATTCACAACATGAAATTACGGATATTGATGAGACAATCTTAGAAGATTATATAAAAAGAGGTAATGAATGTGGGCGTATTAAATTTTTATATGATAATAGACATCATGTCTTAAATAGATTAGGTCTATTATTTGATAATGAACACTTAAATAACGCTGGTAATGTTTTATTTTCTTCAATGAAACCTATAAATGTGAAATTTGCACATTTTGCAACCGAAAGAAGAGTTACCATTTTAGATATGGATAACTTTTCTGGCAATATTTATGAATGTATTGATGCTTCTATGAAGTATATTTCATCTCATATTGATTGGGAAGTAGTATTTAATGGGAATTCAAGAAGCAAAGAAGTCCCAGAAATACCAATGGAAGCAATAAGAGAAATAGTAATAAATGCTTTTGCACATGGTAGTTATGAATCAATTTCTACAGAATTTGAAATAAGTATATTTAAAGATAGATTAGTTATATATTCACCAGGTCATTTTCCTAAGCCATATACTCCAGAACAATTTGCATTTGAAGGTCAAGAGGCTATTCCGTTAAATAATAAAATTTGTAGTGTTTTATATAATGATGAAACAATCGAAAAACATTCAACAGGCTTTGAAAGAGCATTTGAGTATTGCAATCAGGCAAAGGTTAAATATGAATATGAAGACACTGGTTTAGGTTTTAGATTTACATTTTATAGAAAAAATGTCCATGGACATGTCCAAGTAAAACTAAATGATAGAGACTTAAAAATACTTGAAATTATGAAAGATAATTTTTCAATAACGATTAAAGATTTGTCTAAAGAATTCAACGTGACAGAAAAAACAATTTTTAGAGCCATCCAAAAACTAAAAGAATTAAATAAAGTAGAGCGAGTTGGATCAGATAAAAATGGTTATTGGAAAGTATTAGGATAATGAAAAGAGTATCAACATTTCAAATTGGCTATATTATGCTATTTTCATTATTTGCTTGTAGTTTAAGTTCAAAACACTACTACAGTGCATGATGATACTCCATCAATAACTATTCCATCAGATGATTCAACACCAACTATGAATCTTCCAGAACTTTCAGGAGTAAGTAGAAATGATAAAGAAAAACTTGCGTTTGTTTGATTCTTCGTTAAACAGCAAATAAACATCTACGTGTTCGGGTTTAGAAGAGCACACTCCACCAATAAAAATGGTATCCAATAAATCTAATGGTTGTTTGGCTTTAGTTATATATTTAGATAAATAGAAGAACGTTTGACTTTTTTCTTTTTACTTCAATATTTATGTTTTGAAAAGTGAATTAAAAAAATCAAAGAAAAATCAAAAAAAACCGAAACAAGTTACCAAAAAAACCTAAATAAATACTTGAAAAAAACCGAAATGAAAGCTGCTATGCAATTAAAGATAAAAGAATTAGAACAAACTAAAAACTTGAATATTAGTTTTTATAAGTTGGGATTTATTTCTAAATCAGGATTTTCATTAGATATAGATAAAGAAAAATATAATTGTTTTAGTTTAAGCGATTTCTATAAATGGTAAATAAGATTTATATAGTCTTATTGACAAAAAATAAAGCCTAATGCAAAATAAATACAAGAAATATTATTTTTTAAGGGTGAAATATGAATAAACATATTGTAAATGTTTTGAAGGACTATAATTTTACATATGATAGAAATTATGGTTATGGTTCTATTAGCGGCTATGAAGTAAACGTTGTTGAATTGATAGGCAGAGCTGGACCTACATTTTTTATCTCAACTTATTTATCTCAAGAAAAGAAAGCTGAATTTGTCTTAAAAGTTAAAGAATTAAAAATTAAGCTTGTTCAAGCATTTATTTTTGACCTCGGTGTTGCAGTTGAAATTGGGGCTTTAACTGCGATGTCGTTTAAGAAGAAATATAGTGAAACTATGCCAAAAATTCTTGATTTATTAAATGAACTTGAAGCTCCTAAAAAGGATATTTGCCCACAAACAGGAGTTCTATTAGATGAAACAGAAAGCAGAGTAGTTAATGTTGATAATTTAAAATTTAGATTATCTACTAGCGCTATAGATACTATAAATAATAGTATAGATAAAGGAAATGAAGAATTTAAAAATAAACCTAATAATTATTTAAGAGGATTTATTGGAATAGTCATAGGAGCTATAGTTGGTTCAGTTCTATCTGTAGTGCTTTGGTTTATAGGCTTAGTGACAACTATCATTCCATTTGTATCAATTCTTTTAGGAACATTCTTATATCAAAAATTTGGTGGAAAGAAGAACTGGATGATGATAGTTATGAGTTTCGTTACAACATTAGTATTTATCATCTCTACATTAGTTATTATTTATGGATTAGCTGCAGTAGGAATTACATATGATGCAGGAAAGAATATGCAACTATTTGATGCATTTAAATATTGTTTAGCTAATAATCCAGAATTTAAGTCAGAATTTTATAGAAACTTTTTATTAAACATTTTCTTTATACTTCTTGCGGAAGGCATTGCGGTATTTAGTTTAATTAGATCTATAAAAAGACCTAAAAACGTTTAATTATTAAATATTCATATAAGATACACAAATCTAATGAGCTGTTTATACAGCTCTTTTATAATATTTAAATATAATTATTATTAAAATAATAAAAATTGTTTATAATAGATATATAAATATTATTGAAGTAGGTGCTAAAAATGATATTTACAATAGTGTGTGATGTATTAGGAAAAGAAAACAATGGTACTGTAATTGCGACCATGAATTTAATAAAATATTTAGCAAGAAAAGGGCATGAAGTTAGAGTTGTATCAACAGCTATTAAAGATGTGCCAAATGTAAAATGGTATGTTTTAAAAGAGATGTATCTAGGAAAACTTGCGGAATATATATTAAAAAGAAATCAAGTAGAATTAGCTAAACCAGATAAAGAAATCTTATATCAAGCTATTAGTGACGCTGATTGTGTTCATGTAGAATTCCCAGGTATCTTAGGTATGATCGCATCAAAGATGTGTTATAAACTAGGAATTAAACTAACTGTATCATTTCATTGTCAGGCTCAGAATATGACTGTACATGTTGGACTTGCGGGTGTTCCACTCGCTAATAAAATTGTATATGAGATATTCTATAAGAACTGTTATAGATATGCTTCTGGAATTCATTTTCCAACAGAATTTATGAAAAATGAATTTGAAAGAAATATCAAAAAGAAAGTAAATGGTTATATCATCAGCAATGGTGTTAGAGATGATGTTAAAAGATTAGATGTTGAAAAACCAGATTATTTAAAAGATAAATTTGTAATTTTAAATGTAGGGAGATTATGTGGTGAAAAGAACCAACAACAACTAATTAAAGCGATATCTAAATCTAAACATAAAGATGATATTGTATTGCTTCTAGCGGGTGGTGGACCTGATAAAGATAAGTTCTTAAAACTAGCTAAGAAGCTAAATGTTAATATGGAAATAAATCAATATGAACATAATGAACTAATAAATATAATCAATATGTGTGATCTATATGTTCATACAGCTATTTATGAACTAGAAGGTATCGCTTGTCTAGAAGCGATTGCTTGTGGTAAAGCTACTTTAGTTTCTGATTCTAAAGAGAGCGCAACATCTAGTTTCGCAGTTGATGATAATTTAATATTTGTTCATAAAGGTACAAAGGATTTAACTAATAAAATAGATCATTATTTTGAAAATAGAAATGAACTTATAGAAATTGGTAATAAATATTATGAAAACAATAATATCTATAACCTTGATACCGCTATGAATAAGATGGAAGATATGTTAATCAATTCTAAAAGAATAGATAATAATAGAAAACATCATTTATTTAAAAGAAGAAGAAAAGACAAATAATAAAAAAAGTGATAACATCTATTAAGAACGGATAAATATGGAAGCTAGAAAGAGATTTAATTTATCACCATTCCAATCAATTTTAATAGGTTTTGCGTTAGTGATAATATTGGGTTCACTCCTTTTAGTATTTCCTTTTTCTAGTAAAGATAGAAGTTGGACTCCTTTTATAAATTCATTATTCACATCAACATCCGCAGTATGTGTTACTGGCTTATCTATCTATAATATATCAGAACACTTTTCTATATTTGGACAGATTGTTTTATTAACTTTGATACAAATAGGTGGATTAGGCGTTATAGTTGTCGCTTTATCTTTAGCGTTAATAACAGGTAAAAAATTAGGATTATCTGAAAGAGAAGCGATAAAAGAAGCGATTGCGGCTCCTGAAATAGGTGGAGTAATAAAAATGGTTAAATTCATAATTAAAGCTGTATTTACTATTGAATTTATTGGCGCACTTCTTATGATGCCTGCATTCTGTAAAGATTACGGATTAAAAGGTGTTTGGTATTCATTTTTTCATTCAATATCCGCATTCTGTAATGCTGGATTTGATATATTAGGAATAGAAGGATCTAGTTCATTATCTTTATATTCAGCTAATACACTAATAAATATAGTTATAATGTTGTTAATTATAATTGGAGGAATAGGATTCTTCGTATGGAGTGATTTTTATAATCATAAATTCCATTTCTCAAAATATAAACTTCAAAGTAAACTTGTATTAATTATTTCATTAATATTAATATTTATTCCAGCTATATATTTCTTTATTGTTGAATTTAATGGTCTAGATATAAAAGAAAGAATACTAGTATCACTCTTTCAATCAGTCACTTTAAGAACTGCAGGATTTAGCACTGTTAATTTACAAGCTATAAGTCACTTTGGTGTAGCGATAATGATTGGATTAATGTTAATAGGTGGATCAAGTGGTTCTACTGCAGGTGGTATGAAAACTAATACTATAGGTATATTATTCTTTTCAACTATCGCAGTATTCTTTAGAAGAAAAGAAACTGTTGTATTTAAAAGAAGAATAGATGATAGTATAGTTAGAAGCGCTAGCGCAATATTCCTAATGTATATGGTTTTATTTATAATATCTGGTTTATTGATAAGCGCAATAGATGGATTAAAATTATCTGATTGTTTATTTGAAAGTGCTTCAGCAATAGGAACTGTTGGATTAACTTTAGGTATCACGCCAATACTTTCAACACCATCTAAATTAATATTAATTATTTTAATGTATATAGGTAGAGCTGGGGGATTAACATTTATTTACGCAACATTTAAATCATCATCTACTATATCTAGTTACCCAGTAGAAAAGATAATAGTAGGATAGGAGTATATATGAAAAAGAAATCTGTTTTATTAATTGGTTTAGGTAAATTTGGAATTGAGATCGCTAAAGAGCTATATTCTTTAGGTCATGATATTATGGTAGTTGACACGAATGAAGAACGTGTTAATCAAGCTATGCAGTACGCTAAAAGCGGGCAAATAGGCAACAGTACTAATATACAGTTTTTAAAATCTTTAGGTGTTAATGATTATGATTTTTGTATCGTTGCGATAGGTGGAGATTTCCAAAGTTCACTTGAAACTACATGTTCATTAAAAGAACTAGGTGCTTCAATGGTAATATCAAGAGCTGAAAGCGACGCACAAGCTAAATTTCTATTAAGAAATGGCGCAGATGAAATAGTATACCCTGAAAAACAACTTGCTAGTTGGCTAGCGATTAGATATAGTTCAGAACATATCTTAGATTATATTGAAATTGATGAATCAACATCGATAGTAGAAGTTACAATTCCAAAACAATGGATTGGAAAATCTATAATTCAAATTGATATAAGAAAGAAATATGGAATAAATATAATCGCTCTTAAACAAAATAAAAAAGCAATAAACAACTTTAGTCCAGATATGATATTAACTAATGATTACACAATGTTAGTTTATGGAGAATATAAGACTATCAAAAAAGTATTTGGATTATAATATAATCGCTCTTGTTTCTAATTCATGAAATAAGAGCTTTTATTATGAATGAATTTTATAAAATTATTAAGAAAATACCAACTATTAAATGTGTAAAAAACATATTTTAGAAAATTAAAATTATGTCAAAAATAAATAGCCATTTATAATTAAATGGCTATTTACAAACATGCTTTTTATGTTGTATAATTTGCTTACGAGGTGTAAAAATTATATTTTTACTTCGGGTTCATAGAGGCGCTGCTTATCTAGTTAATTTTTATATGATAGAGTGAAAAGAGATAATAAAAAGATAGTTAAGGCTATAGAAATTATAATAAATATAATCAATATAGTTTTAACTATCATCTCTATATTCACTACTATTTTAAAATAAAAAACTAGATAAGTCTAGGCTCTCTTTGAGCCACTCGTGTTTTTTATTAAGATTTGTTTAATTTTCTTACTATATAATAGATTAAAAAAGTAGTTAAGATTTTAAAACTTATTATCAACATAATAAGCATAATCTTAACTACAATATCAATACTCACCACGATTATAAAATAAATAACTAGATAAGTCAAGGCTCTCTATGAGCCATAAGAATTATATAGAATTATTGATGGATTATCGCTATTGTTGAAAAATAAAATATAATTTGATATAATCTTTTTGGTTAAAAATAAATAATAGAAAAGAGGAAAAGTAATGTCATTAGTTAATTCAAAAGAAATGTTTAAAAAAGCTTATGAAGAAGGATATGCTATTGGTGCATTCAATGTTAACAACATGGAAATTGTACAAGCTATCACTGAAGCTGCTGCAGAATTACATTCTCCAGTTATTCTTCAATGTTCTAGTGGAGCTAGAAAATATACATATGGTAAATATTTAATTAAAATGGTTGAAGCTGCATGCGAAATGCATCCTGAATTACCAATCGTTTTACATTTAGACCATGGAGCTAACTTTGAAATTTGTAAAGCTTGTATCGATGATGGATTTACATCTGTTATGATTGATGGATCTGCATTACCATTTGAAGAAAATGTAAGAGTTACTAAAATGGTTTGTGACTACGCTCATGATGTTAAAGCAAGAGGAAGATATATCACTGTTGAAGGTGAACTCGGTAAACTAGCTGGTATTGAAGATGATGTAAAAGTCGCAGATGAAGATGCACAATTTACAAATCCTAACGAAGCTGAAGAATTCGTAAAGAGAACTGGTGTTGACTCACTTGCTATCGCTATTGGCACTAGCCATGGTGCATACAAATTTAAACCTGGTCAAAAACCAAGACTTAGAATTGATATTCTTGATGAAATCGCTAAGAGATTACCTGGTTTCCCAATCGTATTACATGGCGCATCAAGTGTTCCACAAGAATATGTTAAGATTATCAATGAACATGGTGGAATGATGCCAGATGCAATAGGCATTCCTGAAGAACAATTAAAAGAAGCTTCTAAACATGCTGTATGCAAAATCAATGTTGACTCAGATTTACGTATCGCATTAACTGCTGGAATTAGATTACATCTTGATGAACATCCTGATCACTTCGACCCTAGACAATATTTAGGTGATGCAAGAGAAAACGTTAAACAAGTAGTTGCTCACAAGATTAAAGATGTATTTGGAAGCGAAAATAAAGCTTAATTATTTATGTATATAATCCAAGAAGCTAAAATGTTTCTTGGATTTTATTATAATAAAATAATTTTTACTTAAATTAAATTAATTGTATAATATTAGTATGAAAAATATTCTTGGTTATGATTATTATATAAGCACAGAACCTCTAGCTTCTAGAATGAGACCACAAGATTTAGATGAATTTGTAGGACAAACTCATCTTATTTCTAGTGGAAAAATTCTAAGAAGAATGATAGAAGAAGATAAAGTTTCATCTATGATATTTTGGGGGCCTCCTGGAGTAGGAAAAACTACTTTAGCATCTATAATTGCGAATAAAACAAAATCTGAATTTGTTAATTTTAGCGCAGTAACTTCTGGCATTAAAGAAATTAAGAAAGTTATGGATGACGCTGAAAGAAATAGAGCATATGGTAGAAAAACTATTCTTTTTATCGATGAAATTCATAGATTCAATAAAGCTCAACAGGATGCATTCTTGCCTTATGTTGAAAAAGGAAGTATCACTCTAATTGGCGCAACAACAGAGAACCCTTCATTTGAAGTAAATAATGCGCTTTTATCAAGATGTAAAGTATTTGTATTAAACGCCTTAACTAAGGATGATATTGTATCTTTACTTAAAAGAGCTATATCAAGCGATAAAGGATTTGGAAAACTTGAAATAGAGATTAGTGATGAATGCTTAGAAATGATTGCGTTATTTTCAAATGGTGATGCAAGAATGTCCTTATCAACTTTAGAGATGGTTATTCTAAATTCAGAAATCGTTGATGGAATTATCAAAGTTAATAAATCTGATATAGAACAAATTACTTCTAAGAAATCTTTATTATATGATAAAAATGGTGAAGAACACTACAACATTATTTCTGCATTACATAAAAGCTTAAGAAATAGTGATCCAGACGCTGGAATTTATTGGCTCGCTAGAATGTTAGAAGCTGGTGAAGATCCTTTATATGTCGCAAGAAGACTAATTAGATTCGCATCAGAAGATGTTGGACTCGCTGATCCTAATGCACTAGGACTCGCAACTAGCGCATATGATGCTTGTCATGATATTGGAATGCCTGAATGCGCTTTAGCGTTAACTGAAGTTGTTGTGTATCTTGCATTATCACCTAAATCAAATTCTTTAGAAGTTGCGTATAACAGCGCTAAAGAAGATGCGTTAAAACAAATTGATGAACCTGTTCCTTTAGTTATAAGAAACGCTCCTACAAGATTAATGGGAGAACTTGGTTATGGAAAAGGATATCAATATGCGCATGATACAGAAGAAAAACTAACCAACATGCAATGTATGCCTGATTCATTAATTGGTAAAGTCTATTATAATCCAGCTGGTCAAGGTATGGAAGCTAGATGCAAAGCTAGACTTGAAGAGATCAAAAAATGGAAAAGAGATCATGGTTGGAAAGGCTAAACTAAAATCTATTTTCAATAATTATTATATTTTCATATAAAATGTCGTTATAATTTTCCAAATGAACATAAAATCACTGAGTTCTGGAAAAATATAACGCATTTTTTCTAATTTTTATGCTAAATATATAGGATAATTTTCCAGAAGATGATAAAAAGTATAAGTTCTGGAATAAAATAATCACTTATTAATTGAAATAATAATTAAAATAGATTATAATTTTTGATGAAGAATGATTAAATAAAATATGATTTTGGAGGCTATATGAACTATAGTATCACCAATAGAGAAAATGAAATAGAAGAGCTAGAGAATAGATATAAAAGTGACAGACCTGAATTTGTTGCAATATATGGAAGAAGAAGAGTTGGAAAGACATATTTGATTAATTCACTTTTCAATGATCGTTTTACTTTCAAACATTCTGGTTTATCTCCTATATCAGATAACGCTAAAACCAATAAGAGTAAAATGAAAAGCCAACTTTTAAACTTTTATAATTCGTTAGTTAGCCAAGGAATGAAAAACGCAACTAAACCAAATAATTGGCTTGAAGCATTCTTTCTTTTAGAACAATTTTTATCTAATAAAGAAAGCGATAAAAAAATGGTTGTGTTTTTAGATGAAATTCAATGGTTGGATACTCCTAAATCAAATTTCATCACCGGATTAGAAGCGTTTTGGAATGGTTGGGTTTGTTATTCACATAATATTTTGTTGATTGTATGCGGAAGTTCAACATCGTGGATATTAGATAAACTTATTAATAATCATGGTGGCTTATATGGAAGATTAACAAAATCGATAAAATTAAAGCAGTTTGATCTTTGTGAATGTGAAAGATATTTAAGATCAAGAAACATTGAAATGTCTAGATATGATGTTACAATGGCTTATATGGTATTTGGAGGAATTCCATACTATTTAGAAAAGCTAAAAAGGGAATATAGCCTTGCACAAAATATAGATTATCTATTCTTTGATGAAAAAGCTGAATTCAGAGATGAATTCGATAGATTATTTTCATCAATATTTATAAATGCGAATAAAGTAAAAGAAATAGTAAAGATAATCAATACAAAAAGAAGAGGCCTAACAAGAACTGAGATTATAAATGAATTGAATATTTCTTCTAGTGGAGACTTATCATCTATTTTAAAAGCATTAGAAAATGGTGATTTTATTACAAAATATACATCATTTAATGAAACTAAAAAAGAAATATATTATAAACTTGTTGATCCATTTTGTTTGTTTTATTTAAATTTTATTGAAGGTAACAGTATAAAGAATGATAGTTATTGGCTTAACAATATAGATTCACAAAGAACTGTTGTTTGGAAAGGCTTAGCATTCGAGAATGTATGTTTCAATCATATTAAACAGATAAAAAGTAGTTTAGGAATAAGTGGAGTTGTTACAAATGAATCTATGTGGTCAAAAAAAGGCAATATAGATAATGATGGAGCACAGATAGATTTAATAATAGAAAGAAAAGATAATGTTATTAATATGTGCGAAATAAAATTTTATAGCGATGATGTTTTGGTAGATAAAGATTATCATTTCATTTTAGAAAGAAGAAGATCTTTAATTAGGGAAAAGGTCGCTAAAAAGATGACAATTAGAAATGTATTAATCACAACATTTGGAATTCAGAAAAGAGAATATTGGGGTGATTTTATCAATATAATCACTCTTGATGATCTTTTTAGTTTTTAATAAAACAACAAAATATGAATATTTAAATAAATCTCATAACTTTAGTTATAGAGATTTTATTTTTTTTGTTATAATATAACTTGTTAAAGAGGAGATTTCTTATGGAAATTAGAAAGAGTATTGAAAATAATGTTATCTCAATCAAACTATTAGGTAGATTAGATTATTCATCTACTGAACCACTTGAAAAAATGATTGAAGAAATAGAAAAATTAGATTGCATTCTTGATTTAACTGATCTTGAATATATTTCTTCTAGTGGACTTAGATGTATCTTAAAACTATATAAGTCAACTACTAACCTAAAAGTAGTTAATCCAAATGAAATGGTTACTGAAGTTTTTGAAATAACTGGATTTACTGACTTTTTAGATATTGTAAGGGAAGAGTAAAATGACCAGAGAAAAGTTAAGAGAAAAGATTAATAGATTGATCAACTGGGGACTTGAGTCAGTTGATGATATTATGGAAAGAAATGAAATACAAGCTAATAGAATGACTGCGATGTCTCTATTTAATCTTGCGTTAGTTTCTATTCTTGCATTAATATTCGCTAAAATTGGCCTATTAAATACAAACTATGGTAGTTTCTTAGTTTATTGGATTATCATTGGAGAATTTTTAGCGGGTGCTTTATATTGCTTTATAAGATTAGGAAGAGGTAAAGTTACAAAATACATTGTTTTATCGTCCACCATTATAGGAGTTGCGGGACTGCTT
>CALCVH010000018.1 GCA_937907585.1 uncultured Bacillota bacterium
ACAACGGGTACGTGGTTTTCTAGAATACCAAAAGAGCCGTATTTTCTATCGACTACTCTTAATTCTTTACATTCGTATTCTTTTTCTTTTCCTTTTGGTGAATAGAAAGCCACTTTAATCATTATTCTTTATAACCCATCTCTTTTGCTTTTTGTATCATATCTTCGATAGTTCCAACATAGCTGAACGCATCTTCAGGATAATCATCATATTTACCAGTTAATATTTCTTTAAAGCTTCTAATTGTATCTTCAATCTTTACGTATTGGCCTTTATTACCTGTAAACTTTTCCGCAACACTAAATGATTGACTTAAGAACTTCTTAATACGCCTTGCGCGTTTTACGACCTGTTTATCTGCTTCAGATAATTCATCCATACCTAAAATAGCGATTATATCAAGTAATTCATTATATCTCTGTAAAATAGTTTGAACCTGTCTTGCGACATTATAATGTTCTTCACCTACTATATCTATATTTAATGCTCTAGAAGTAGATTCTAGTGGATCTACTGCAGGATAAATACCTTCTTCCGCTATTTTTCTTGAAAGGTTAGTAGTCGCATCTAAGTGTGTGAACGCAGTAGCAGGAGCTGGATCTGTATAGTCATCAGCTGGAACATATACAGCTTGAATAGATGTTATAGAACCGTTTTTAGTAGATGCGATTCTTTCTTGTAGTGCTCCCATATCAGATGCGAGTGTTGGTTGATATCCAACAGCACTCGGCATTCTTCCAAGTAAAGCTGATACTTCTGAACCTGCTTGTGTAAAACGGAAGATATTATCAATAAATAGTAGAACGTCCTGATGTTTTTCATCTCTAAAGTGTTCAGCCATAGTAAGTCCAGTAAGCGCAACTCTCATTCTTGCGCCTGGTGCTTCATTCATTTGACCAAATACCATTGTGGTTTTATTTATAACTCCAGATTCGTTCATTTCTGTATATAAATCATTACCTTCTCTAGTTCTTTCACCTACACCAGAGAATACTGATATACCACCATGACTAGTCGCAACGTTATGAATTAATTCTTGAATTAATACTGTCTTTCCAACGCCAGCGCCACCAAATAGTCCGATTTTACCACCTTTAATGTATGGTTCTAATAGATCTATTACTTTTATACCAGTTTCAAATATTTCAACTTTAGCGTTGATATCTTTTAGTTCTGGTGCTGGTCTATGGATAGGCATCATCTTTTCAGCTTTTGGAGCTTCTTTACCATCGATTGGTTCACCTAATACATTAAACACTCTGCCTAATGTAGCTTCTCCAACTGGCACAGTGATCGCATTTCCAGTATCAACAACTTCCATACCTCTTCTTAAACCATCAGTTGATCCCATAGATATACATCTAACAACAGAATTGCCTAAATGTAACGCAACTTCTAATGTTAGGTTTATTTCTATACCATCATTATCATTAGCGTTAATATTTATTTTAAGAGCGTTATTTATCGCAGGTAACGTATCTTTAAATTCTACATCTACTATACTAGATAGTACTTGTACTATTTTACCTTTATTCATGGGATTCCTCCTTAATTAATGGCGTTAGAACCATTGATTATATCAATCAGTTCAGTCGTGATTTGATTTTGTCTAGCGTGGTTATATTCAAGAGTTAATTTTTCTTCTATATCTTTAGCGTTATCTTTTGCGTTCTTCATCGCATTCATTCTTGAAGCGTGTTCTGATGTTTTAGCTTCTAGAATAATCCTATATAAAGAATAATCTACATATAAGTCAATCACTCTATCTAGAACCATTTCTTTTCCAGGTTCATAAATATATTCCTGTTGATTTATGTTTTCATCTTTTATAGCGTTTATTGGAAGAATTGGTTCTTCAACTATTTTATTAGTGATTGTATTCACAAATGAAGTATAGAAAACAGTAGTTTTTCCTATATTTCCTTCTATATATCCTTTTCTTATGGTATCTGATATTTCAGAAAAGTCTATAAAGAGAATATCGTCTCTAATATTAATGTTTTCTTCATTAAGTAGATTATATCCTTTTCTTTTTGCGTATGTGAACGCTTTAAAACCAATAGTGGCGATGTAAAACTCATCTTGTGACTTATGATGTTCTTTTATATACGCATCAAAATGCTTAAATAAAGCGTTATTGTAGTTACCAATTAAACCTCTATCTGATGCGATTAATATATAACATGGTTTAGCTCCATTATCTACTAATGTTGGATGAGATAATTCATTTGAATTAGATACTAAAGATATCATCATCCTTTTTATTTCATCAGAAATAGGTCTAAATTGTTTTAGACTCTTTTCGCTTTTTCTAAGTTTTGATGTAGAAACCATATTCATAGCGTTTGTTATCTGATATGTTTTCTCAGTCGCTTTGATACGTTCTTTGATGAGTTTTTGATCTGCCATAATTAGAATGTTTGTTTAAATTGATTTATTAATTTATCCATTACTTGAGCGTCTGGTACTTCTTTTGTCTCAAGTATATTTTGAATTACCATTTTACCATTGTAATCACTTCTAAAGAAGTTGAGTAATCCTTTTTCAAATTCGCTTACACGTTCTAGTGGAATACTATCTAAATATCCTTTAGTTAAAGCGTAAATTGAAATTACTTCAAGTTCAACAGGCATTGTTTCATGAACTGGTTGAACCATAAGTTGTAAGGATTTTTTACCTCTTTCAAGTTTTTTAGCTGTAGCTTCATCTAAGTCAGAACCAAATTGAGTGAATGACTCTAATTCTTGGTAAGAAGCTAAATCTAATCTTAATGTTCCACAAGTTTTCTTAATCGCTTTTATCTGCGCAGCGCCACCAACACGAGACACTGATAAACCTGGTTGAACTGCAGGCCTAATACCACTATGGAACAGATTGCTGTTAAGATAGATTTGACCATCAGTGATTGAAATTACATTTGTTGGAATATAAGCACTGAAATCGCCTGCTTGAGTTTCAATTATAGGTAGCGCAGTTAATGAGCCTCCACCTAATTCTTTTGATAATTTAGCCGCTCTTTCTAATAGTCTAGAATGAAGATAGAAGATATCTCCTGGATATGCTTCTCTTCCTGGTGGTCTATGTAATAGTAGTGATAGTTCACGATACGCTACCGCATGTTTAGATAGATCATCATAAATGATTAATGCGTCTTCGCCGTTGAACATAAATTCTTCACCGATTGCTGCACCGCTATATGGAGCGATATATTGAAGTGGAGCTGGATCTGATGCGTTTGCCGCAACTATTGTTGTATATTCCATTGCGCCATATTTTGTTAAAGTGTCTACTAAGCTTGCGACAGTTGATTCTTTTTGTCCAATAGCGACATAGATACAATGAACATTTTTCCCTTTTTGGTTAATTATTGTATCAATCGCAATAGAAGTTTTACCAGTTTGTCTATCACCAATAATTAATTCTCTTTGACCTCTTCCAATTGGAATTAACGCATCAATAATCTTGATACCAGTTTGAAGAGGAACACTTACTGATTCTCTTTCGATAACACCAGTTGCTTTTCTTTCGATAGGGCGTCTTTTTGTTTCTCCAAGTGGTCCTTTTCCATCTATAGGTTCACCTAATGGGTTAACAACTCTACCAATTAATGCATTTCCAACTGGAACTTCTAAAATATGTTTAGTTGTAGTAACCTTATCGCCTTCTTTAATAGAAGATGTATTGTTTAATAGTATTGCGCCAACACTATCTCGCTCTAAATTAAGAGCCATTCCATATACATGATTAGGGAATTCTAAAAGCTCACCACTCATGGCGTTATCTAATCCATATATTAAAGCTATACCATCACCTATAGATGTTACTACGCCAACTTCTTTTGTCTCAGTCTGACTTGAGTAGTTCTTTATCTGAGCTTTTATTAATGAGCTTATTTCACTTGCGCTTACTCTTTTCATAGGCTCTCCTTCAATTCATCTTTAAATTTTCTAAATTTAGAATCTAACGTCATATCAATCTCTTTAGATTCATAGGCTATTTTAATTCCTGCGGTTATAGATTTATCAATCTCGTTTGTAATATTGATTTTTCTATTTAATTTGTTTTCTAATTTAATATTCAATTTATCTAAATATTCACTGCTTAATAAGCTATTAGAATAGACATAGACATCAAGAATATTCTTTTCGTTATCAACTAATATTTGATATTCATCTTTTATTTCATCTAAAGAAGAGAATCTATCATTATCTATTAACACAAATAAAAAGTCTCTGAATAATCCTTCTTCATAAATCTTAGATATCATTTTCTTTTTTTCTTCCTTTTTAATTTCAGGATGTAAAAAGAAATTTTTAATATCTTGATCTAATGATTCTACTAGTGAAGTTAGATTATAGAGAATGTCTTCTTTTATTTGTTTATTTGTTGAAAGATCGTATAGAGCCTTTGCGTACTCTTGACTAGCTTCCATTATTCGCTCTCCTTATCTAATTCATCTAGAACAGAATCATCATATTTAGAAACATCAATTTCTTCAGATATCATTTTTTGCGCCATCAAAGAAGCCAAATCAACAACTTCTTCTTTAGCTTCCTTAATTATTAATTCTTTTTCTTTTTTAGCTTCTTCTTTAGAATTAGAAACAATCTCTTCAGCGCTCGCTTTAGCTTCACCGATGATACGGACCTTTTCTTTAGTCGCAGTATCTTCAGCAGTTCTAATGATATCGTGAGCTTGAGCTCTTGAATCACTAAGAACTTGTTCTGCTTCAAGTTTCATCGCTTCTGCTTCTTTCTTGATTTCACCAGATTCTTTATATTCGTCTTGGATATTCTTTTTCTTCTTTTCTAAAAAAGCAGTAACCTTATTCCAGAATAAGAATCTTACAATCAAAACAAGAATAACAGTCGCTAGCAAGTTTATTAATAGTTCCCAGAAGTTTACACCAAGGGCTTTCTCTACTATTTCACTTAAGCCTTCAAGAGATTCTTTGATGCCATAGAAAACCATAAATTAGAACCTCCTTTTATGGTTTTAAAACCTTATTAAACTGCGAACATTAATAAAATCGCAACTAACAAAGCGTATAAACCAGTAGTTTCAGCGATAGCTTGACCAATAATCATTGTAGAAGTGATTTTTCCTGATGCTTCTGGTTGACGAGCGATTGCTTCACAGGCTTTACCTGCAGCGTATCCTTGTCCTACACCTTGACCCCATCCTGCAGTAACAGCGATACCTGCTCCTAAAAAAGCCATACCTTTTTGAAAATATGGAGATGCTTCAGCTAAGAAAGTTAATATATTGTTCATAATGAACCTCCGTTTTTTTATAGATTTTGTTTAATAAACATAGTTGTAAGCATGAAATATACATACATTTGTAATATTCCAAAGAATATATCAAATATCGGATGAAGTATCGCTGTCACAGCGACAGTTGCGATAGCGCTACCAAGCCAGATATTTAATCCATGGCATATTGATAATAAAATTCCAGCTATTACGACACCACTGAATATATTACCGAACATACGCATACCCATAGATAATGGCGTTGTAATCTCTCCTATTATAGATATAGGGAAAACTAGGAAAGATACAGCCTTCATTGGACCCATAAATCCTTTAATTCTTTCTTTTATTCCTTGATATCTTAAACCTGTATATTGGAATACTATAAACGCTAGTAATGATAATACTAACGCTAAACCAAGATTAGCGAAAGGTGGATTAAGTCCAAAACATGATGCAATATTAGCGAGAGTAAGGAATGATGCAATTCCAAGTAAATATGGAGCATACAGTTTCTTTGATACAGTAGGTAATTGTTCATCAACAAACTTATTTATAGTATCAACTAAAACAACAGCCAAAAACTTGAGACCCTTTGTTGGTACCTCATCTTTGTCTGGATCCATTTTACTAAAAACGATCCCCATCGCAATAAAGAAAACAGCTAATATAATAAATATAATGATAGATGTTTTCATGCTTGCGCTGAAATCGAAATCAAAAGAAATTTTTAACATAGTTTCATTCCTTTTTTATCATTATTAGTGATAATACTAATACCATTAATGGATATTCGCTTATACCGAATATCATATATATAGGATTAAAATCGCTTAGAAAAACCCCTATTACAATAATTCCACCATATAATAAATATCTAATGAAATAGCTAAATATTGTAAATCTTTTTAATCGTTTAGGGTTGTCCTGTGAGATTTTAATAGTCATTTTTGTGTGCCAATAATTGAGTATTATGGCAGATGAAGCACCAATCAATAAAGATTTAACTTCAGAATTCTTGTTTCCTGTTATCAAAAGAAGTGCTATTGCGAGCACAATCGTAAAAGGTATAATGCATAAAATAGCTTTATCAAATAACGTTATTTCTTTTTTAAACATTCCTTACCCATTATTGTTGTTAACTCTTTTAATAAGATTGTAGATAGGGACGAAAGCGAATAAGAAAAATAAAATGATTAGAAATAAGCATTTAGTTCCAAGCTTCTTATCTAAAAATAATCCTAGCGCAATCGCTCCGCCCATAAATACAAAGACTTCAAGAATGAACTGGGTAAATATTACATACCCAGTTTTAACATCAATATCTTTATTTTTCTTTTCTTTATCTTTATTATTTTGTTCCGAAGATTCTGTCACCAGCATCACCTAAGCCAGGCATAATATAGCCTTTATCATTTAATCTTTCATCGATTGCGGCGATGAAGATATGAACATCTGGATATGCTTTTTCAACTGCTTTAATACCTTCAGGACATCCAACTAAGCACATTAAACGGATGTTGCTATAGCCTCTCTTTTTAACCGCATCAATAGCTGCTATAGCGCTTCCACCAGTCGCAAGCATAGGATCGCATATTACAACTAATGGGTTTTCTACTTGTGGTAATTTGAAATAATATTCATGTGGTTCAAGAGTTTCTTCATCTCTATACATACCGATATGACCAATTCTTGCTGTTGGAATCATGTTTCTAACTCCATCAACCATACCGATACCAGCTCTTAAGATTGGAGCTAAGATAATCTTATTGTTTAATTTTTCCTTATGAAGCTCTACACCAGTAGGAGTATTGTAAGTTTCATCGATTTGATGTGTTTCTAAGTCTTCAAATACTTTGTAACACATTAGAGACGCAATTTCATCTAAGTTTTCTCTGAATTCCTTAGACTTAGTGTTCTCATCACGCATAAGAGCGAGTTTTACCTTAATTAATGGATGGTTTACTACTGTTAACATTTCATTTCTCCTTCAAAACTTATTATTTCTTTTACTCTTCTTAAGTGTCTTTCTTCATTTGAGAACTCTGTAGTTAAGAATGTCCTAACTATTTTTAAAGCCTCTTCTTTGGTTTGATTTACTTGTCCTAATGAAACTATGTTCGCATCATTATGTAATTTAGAATGAGATGCCATATCTTCATTTAGGCACAAAGCGCATCTAATTCCTTTAAATTTATTGGCCGCAATGGTAATTCCAACTCCGTTTGTACAGATTAAAATTCCATAATCAGCTTTTTTAGAAATTAAGTCTTCCGCAACCTTTTTAGCGTAAAGTGGATAGTCTACAGATTCTTTGTTGAAACAACCTTCATCCACCATCTCATAATCATTTTTTAATTCATTAAGCAGATATTCTTTTAGATCGAATCCGCCATGATCAGAAGCAATCGAAACCTTCATACATTCTCCTTTTAAATATTATACACTATTTTTTAATTATTATAATTAAAAAAGTTTTATTTTTACGCTGCCCTCTCTAAGCACCTTACCATTGATCGCATCATATACAGTAGATGGGATACCGCTTAGGTCTTTTCCTTTTACTATATAGTCAACTTTATCTAAATACTTTAATGCATCTATATACTTAGTTATTGGTGGTTCGCCACTTTTATTTAAGCTTGTCATAATCATAGGTCCAAACTTATCAAGGACCTTTAAAGTCTTCTTACAATCAGGCATTCTTAGCCCAACTGTATCTGATGGAGAAATATATTCTTTAACCTTATCGCTCTTTTTAAATATTATAGTAAGGGCGCCAGGCCAATGTTCATTTATTAATGCGTAACTATCAAATGAATTAACAGTTAGTTCATCGACTTGTTTCATATTAGATACAAGGAGTGAAAAATATTTTTCACTTCCTCTATTTTTAATATCTTTTATTCTTTGCGCAGCCTTTTCACTATTCATTAGTGCGCCTAATCCATATACCGTATCAGTTTCAATTATAAAAACTTCATCTTTTAAATTCAGTTTTAAAAAATCTTCTATATCAATTTCCATCTGGTTCACCTATTTTTAAAAACTTTAATAAATATTTAGCGATCGCATCATTTTCACACGTATCATCAAGCACAACAGTTGCGAGCTTTTTAATATTTTCATCTGCGTTTTTTGGCGCTATACGTATATCCCCTTCTTCAAAAAACTCAAAATCATTTATTGAATCTCCACAGATTATTGTATGCGCTTTATCAAATCCTAAATCTTCTCTAACTTTCTTTATCGCAGTTCCTTTGTTGATGTTTTTTAAATATATCTCAACAATTTCTTTGTATACTCCGTAAGTCCATATTCTTGCGCCAATATCACTAAAGTTATTGTTGATATAATCTTCTATTTCTTTTCCGTATCCTTCTTTTGCGAGAATCAATGTTCCATGAACATCATCTTTTAGTATTTTATCTAGGTCACCAACATATAATGTAGACATGAAACTATGATGCATTAATGGATATAGGTATTCATCATCTACGTTAGAATAAATATCATCGTCATCTTCACAGAAACACACAGTGAATTTATCCATCATTTTATGATAAATATCTAGTATCTCTTCTTTTGGAATCTTTTTAGAGATAACTTCATATCTATAATCTCTAGGATTATGGATAAGTTGACCATTATAATTTATTAGTGGTGTTAATAATTCAAACTTCTTATACACAAAAAAACTACTTCTAAAAGGTCTTCCAGTAGTTATGATTATACTATGTCCGTTTTTTGCGATTTTCTTAAATGCTTCGATGTTAAAATCACTTAAACCATATAGATTAGGCATGATTGTTCCATCGAGATCTACAGCGATTAGATACTTTTCCATATTTTCACCATTCTAATTATAACACGGAGAGGGATATGAGTTTATGTATTTTTTATAAAAAATACACAATATGAAAAAGATGTGTTTTAAATACACCAACTCAATATTTTTTTCAATAATATGTTATAATATTGAAAAATAGGAGTTAGTATGATTTTCGCAGATAGTTCAATTTTTAATGTTTCTAATATATTCGCATTCTTGTTAGGGATTGTAGCGGGTTTTATCCTACTAATCGCTATTTTCGCTATTATTATCGCAACAGAAAAAACAAAATCTAAAAAGATAACTGGCTCTACAATAGAAAAGCTTAACGAAGAGAAAGTAAGAGAGTTAATAGCGAATAAACAAAATGATTTTATCAAATTAGTTGAAGAGGATGATCAAGAATATTTCAAGACTGCTTTAACTCTTACTTTAGAACTACTTCATGAGATATCATCATATTATTTCCCCGATTCAGATTATCCTGAGTATGAATTAACTATCACAGAAGCTACTGAATTAATTCATTATATCGTTGATCAGATAGCGATTCTTATGGATAAACCAATCTTAAGAAAACTTAAAGACATGAAGATATCAAAAATCGTAAAAGTGATTGATAATTCAAAAAGAATCGCTAATAGTAAAGCTGCGAAAGCTATGAAGAAATCAACTGGTGTCGCTGGAGTTGCGAAAGCGATATTAAATACTATTAACCCTGTTATGTGGTTTAAGAAGATAGTTGTGAATGGAACTGTTAATATCGCAATAAAAAAACTATGTAAAGCTGAATTATTAATAGTTGGAAGAGAATGCGATAAAGTATACTCAAAATCTCTATTTAAAAAAGATATTGATGAAAATGTAAGAGATAAAGAGAAAGAAGATATTGAAGAGATATTTGCGGATGACAAGGAGTAATAAATATGTTTGAATTAGGAAAGAAAAAGAGTAAATACGTAGTAAAAGAGAGAAGTAAGGAGGACCAACCATTTATTATTCCATATATCAGTAGAGGTAGCGAAGACAACCTAAACGATATGAAAAAGTTAAACCAATTCGCATCTCCAATGCATGGTAGAGATAATAAAGATGAGATGGTAGTTCCTAAAAATTCAGATAAAACAAATGATATTTCAAAATGGGACTTTTTAAGACAAGAACCTATCAAACAGAAAAAAGATGATTATTCTGAATTCACATTCGTTCCTTCTAGACATCCTAAAAAGACTGAAGATGTTAAAGAGGAAGTTAAAGAGGACGTAAATACTAAAGAAGCAGTTAAAGAAGAATACGATGATAACACTTCTTCTTTTGATTATGAAGAACCTCAAGTTCAAGAAGAACCAAAACAGAATGAATATGTAGCGCCACAAAATGATTATTCTGATTATAATCAGAGTGATGAAACAAAATCATTTGATGAAAATGGTTATGATAATGATAATAATGAAGATGAACCATTTGAATTTGAATATAATGAAGAAGATACTGAGGAGAGCGATCCTAAACTACATGAAAGTATGTTTGGTGTAGATATAGATGATGAACCACAAGAAATAAAATATGAAAAGGCTGAAGTAGAAAAGCCTGTTCAAGAAGAGCCAAAACAAAATGAATATGTAGCTCCAAAAGAAAACAATGACGCTAAGCCTATTAAGATGGATAAGCCTGAAAAGATGGAATATAATCCAAATAGTAAATATACTATGCAGGAATTAGCGATTATTAATTCAGGACATAAACCTCTTGAATATAAAAATTATAAGAGACCTCCAATGTCTCTTCTTGAAGAACCAGTTCTTCCAGAATCTAATGAAGAAGGATGGGTTGATCCTAATATAGAAGCGATTAACGCAACTCTTAAAGGATTTAGAATTGCTGGTGAAGTTGTGGAAAGCGTATCTGGTCCTACTTTTACTAGATATTCAATCAATCTAGCACCTGGTGTATCAGGCTCAAAGATTACTACTATTCAAAACGATCTTCAAAGATCTTTACAAGCTACTTCTTTACGTATACAAAACCCAATTCCTGGAAAGGCTTATGTCGGAGTTGAAGTACCTAATAAAAAGAGAAGAAAAGTATGTATTAGAGAATTAATTGATAGACCTGATTTCCTAGAAAATAAAGATCCATTAAGCGTTCCAATTGGATTAGATGTTGAAGGAAACTGTGAATTCGTTTCGATTGGTAAATTACCTCACGCACTTGTTGCGGGAGCGAGTGGTTCTGGTAAATCAGTATTTATCAATAGCGTAGTTACATCTTTAATGTATAAAAACAGTCCTGAAGAAGTAAGATTCTTCTTCATTGACCCTAAACAAGTAGATTTACAAGCATATAAAAATATACCGCACTTACTATGTCCAATTATTCCAGACGCTAAAGGTGGAATTGCGGGGCTTAAGTGGTTGATTGCGGAAATGGAAAGAAGATTAAAAATCTTCGCTATTGTAGGATGTTCGAACATAAATGGTTATAGAGAAAAAAGAAAAGATGATCCTGAACTTAAAAAGATTCCATTCATTATCGCTATAATTGATGAATGTGGTGATTTTCTTATGAATGGTGGAACTGAAGCACAAGAATTACTAACAAAACTAATTCAAAAATGTCGTGCTGCAGGTATCCACATCTTCTTAGCGATGCAGAAACCTATCGCAAAACAACTATCAAGCGCAATTAAATCTAACGCAACAGGTAGATTTGCGTTCCGTGTTACAAGCCAAGTTGACTCATTTACTATCCTTGAAGAAGGAGGAGCTGAAAACTTGCTTGGACAAGGCGATATGATCTACCACAACAATGGTAGTGGTCGTTACCAAGCTGCGTTTATTGATGACTTTGAAGTTAGAAAGATTACCGCTTTTGTTAGTGAACAAGGACCACAGGATTTCTATTTCACTGTTAAAGATTTAGAAGAAAAAGAAAATACTAAGAACCCTGGTAAGATTACAGATGATGAATTCTATAAGATAGCTAGATTCGTTTGTGACGAAGGCGAATGTTCAACTAACCAAATCTGTAAGAACTTTAATATAGGATACAATAGAGCGAACGATATAGTAAATCAATTAGAATATTATAATATCGTATCCGCCAGCAAGGGTACTAGAGCTAGAGAAGTGCTTCTTACTAGAGAAGAACTTGAAGAAGTAATTGAAAGAATTAAAGAAGATAACGCATACTAGTATAGGTAATACAATGGATAAAGACATTAAGAAAGGTTTGATTATTAATACAATAGTTGGAGGAATTTTCTTCGTCCTTCTTTTGGTGTTCTACCTATTTGATAAATCTAATTCTATTGGTTTTTTATCAAGGGATTTATCGACCAATAGATTTATAGGTAGACTCATCCCAATACTCATTATAGGATTTTTAATTGTTTCATTAATATCTTATATAATGAATATTCTATTCTTAATTAGACCTTCTAAAGATGATAACTCAAATAAAAAAGTGATGGATTCAACAAATACTTTAAATATTGTCCCAATTGTATTAGCGATATTCTTATGTATAGACGCCTTCTTCTTTAGCCCAGTAAGAGTGTCTGGTTCATCTATGAATGATACGCTTTCTAATAATGATATTCTTCTTATTTCTAGATCATACAGGTCTATTGACCATGGAGATATAATAATTGTCGAAAAGGAAGATGGTGATTTCATTATTAAAAGAGTAGTCGCTAAAGAAGGTGACAAAATCAAAGTAGATAGTAATAGATGCGTTTATGTTAATGATGAATTAATAGAGATGAGCAATGGCTGGAAAAGCGGAAGATTTGTCGAAATTGAAGAAAGAGTATTAGAAAAGGGTGAATATTATTGTTTAGGTGATAATAGAAATAATTCTAGTGATTCAAGATACTATGGAATCTTCAAAGAAGAACAAATCATAGGTAAAGTATTTATCAGTATTTATCCATTGAATTTTAAAATTGAAGAAAAAATTGTCTATAAATAGGTATTGATAATGGAAAAAGCGATTCATTGGTATCCCGGCCATATGGCCAAAACATATAGACTAATTAAAGAAAAAATAAAACTTGTTGATGTGGTTATTGAAGTATTAGACTCTAGAGTGCCTAATGCTTCTTTAAACAAGAACATAAGAGACGTTATTGGGAATAAGCCACTATTAAGGATACTCAATAAAGCTGATTTAAGCGACAAAAAAGAAACTGAAAAATGGTTAAAGGAACTGAATAAAGAAAGTTATACTATAATGCTTGATTCTCTTAATGGAACAGGTAATATTAATAAAATTAGCGATGCGATAGATATATTGTTAAAAGAAAAAAACGAAAAAGATAAAAGTAATGGAAAAAGAATATATCCTATTAGAGCGATGGTTATGGGAATACCTAATGTTGGAAAATCAACTTTATTAAATAACCTCGCTAAAAGAAGAGCTTTAAATGTTGGAGATAGACCAGGTGTCACTAAAAATATGCAGTATTTAAAAGCGAATGATAAACTTCTTCTTCTTGATAATCCAGGAACATTATGGCCTAAATTTGAATCCGATGAACAAGCTCACTTATTAGCTTTAATAGGTTCTATAAAAGATGAAATATTACCTATTCCAAATATCGCTATATATGGTCTTGAAAAGATTAAAGAATTTTATCCAGAAATGCTTAAAAATAGATATAAATTAGATAATATTGATTTACCAAATAATGAAATATTTATGGAAATTGGTAAGAAGCGTGGATGTTTAATTAAAGGTGGAGAAGTCGATATCGATAAGGTTTATGATTTATTTATTAAAGAACTAAGAAGCGCTAAGATTGGAGAGATGACTTTTGAAAGAACAAATTGATTTATATAAATATGAAAATGAATTATTGAATAAAGGATATAAGTTAATTGCGGGATGTGATGAAGCTGGTAGAGGCTCTCTAGTTGGTAGCGTTTATTGCGCATCAGTAATATTAGATCCACTAAATAAGATAGAAGGATTAAATGATTCTAAACAATTGACAGAAAAGAAAAGAGAAAAACTATATCTAGAGATTAAAGAAAAAGCGCTATTTTACAAAATAGTCGCTATAGATAATGAAACAATAGATAAAATTAATATATTAGAAGCCTCTAGGCTTGGGATGATGAACGCAGTTAAGGAATTAGGTGTTAAACCTGATTATATACTTACTGATTATATGAAACTATATGATATTGATACTCCAGTATTAGATTTGGCTCATGGTGATGCGTTAAGCGCATCTATCGCTGCCGCATCAATATTAGCTAAGGTTGAAAGAGATCATTATTTAATTGAACTTGATAAAGAATATCCTGAGTATCATTTTAAAGAAAATAAAGGGTACGCTACTAAAAGCCATAAAGAAGCTTTAAAAAAGTATGGTCCTACAAAACTCCATAGGATGAGTTACGCTCCTGTTAAAGAAGTAACTTTAATCCAATATAGTTTAGATATATAAGATGGGTTTTATTGAAATAGATATATTCTATTTCTTTTTTTATTCAGAAAAAAATAATAGGCACGAAAAATCGTGCCTATAACTACCTACCTAATTTTCGAAAGCTTTTATCTTCTTCCTTTTCCGTGAGATTGATAATTTGGATCAAATCCTCTTATTTCACCATTTTGGAATCTTTCTGCGGCTTGTTGGAGTTTAGCTTCGTCCATACCAGCCATCATCTTGAATGCTTTCTTTTGTTTCTCTAACATCTGTTCAAGTTTATTAACATCTGTTAGGCTTCTGCCAGAACCTGCGGCGATTCTTCTTTTTCTTGATGAACTCATCGCGATAATTGATGGATCTCTTCTTTCTTCTGGTGTCATTGAATCTATAATTACATTAACAAAATCTAATGCGTTATCATCAACATCTTTAAGTTGAGATAAGTTAGACATACCTGGAATCATCTTTAATAGTCCTGACAAACGGCCCATTCTATTAATCATCTTAAGCTGTTTTCTTAAGTCATTATAGTTGTATGTTCCATCCATCATTTTCTTCATGAGTTTTTCTGATTCTTCTTCGCTTAAAGCTTCTTCTGCTTTTTCAACTAAAGTCAGAATATCACCCATGCCTAGGATACGTGAAGCCATTCTATCAGGATAGAACACTTCAAGATCATCCATCTTTTCGCCTATACCACTAAACTTAATTGGTACTCCAGTTACTTTCTTAACTGATAATGCAGCACCACCTCTTTGGTCGCCATCTAACTTAGTTAAAATTACGCCAGTAATTCCAACTTCTTCATTAAATGTTCTAGCGACATTAGCGGCTTCTTGACCCATCATTGAATCTACTGTTAATAGAATTTCAGATGGTTTTACTTCTTTCTTGATATCTTTTAATTCTTGAATTAGTGGTTCATCTATTTCAAGACGTCCTGCGGTATCGATTAATACAACATCATATCCTTCTTTTCTTGCTTTAGATAAAGCTTCTTTAGCGATTGTGACAGGGTTAGTTTTACCCATATCAAAACAATCAGTATTTACGCTTGACGCAACTGTTTTTAATTGTTCGATTGCGGCTGGTCTATAAATATCACCCGCAACGAGTAAAACTTTCTTGTTGTAATTTTTATTTATATACTTAGCTAATTTACCAGCGTGAGTAGTTTTACCTGCACCCTGTAAACCTATAAGCATAATTACACTAACGCCTTTATCTTCAAGTATTAATTCAGATTCAGTTGAACCCATGAATTTAGTTAATTCATCTGATACTATCTTAACTACCTGTTGACCAGGGTTTAAACCCTTCATTATTTTTTCGCCTAGCGCTTTTTGTTTACAGTCATTAACAAAACTATTAACTACCTGAATATTAACATCGGCTTCAAGAAGTGATAGTCTCACTTCCTTCATCATTTCATCAATATCTTTTTCATTTAAATAGTCCTTATGAACAAATCTTCTAAGGGCCATATTTAATCTACTTGTAAGGTTTTCAAAAGCCATATTATATCTCCTCAAGTTCTTTAATTAAATCATTAACTTCACTAATGTTTAATTCTTTTAATTTTTTATATTTTTCTTCTCTTTTTAAATCATTTTCATAAAGATGAAGTTTCATTTCATATTTATTAATTGAATCAACTGTAAGATTGAGTTGTGAATATACTGCATTTCTGCTTACAGAATAATTTTCAGCTATTTCAGATAAACTCATATTTTCAAAATAGAATGCTTCAAAGTAATCTCTTTGTTTTTCTGTCAATAGTTCTTTATAGTAGTCATATAGAGAATTCAAGCGAATAGTATCTTCTATCTTATTCACTATTTTCCTCCTCAAACAAAACTCCATTGAATATTGAATATAGATAATTATCAATATTGAAGACATCAAAATCTTCTGCTTTCTCACCGAATCCATATAACTTAACTGGTATTTCTAATGAGTTAGAAATTGATAATACTATTCCACCTTTTGAAGAACCATCAAGTTTAGTAAGAATAACGCCAGTTACTTTTGCGACTTCATTAAACACTTTAGCTTGATTTAATCCGTTTTGTCCTGTTGTCGCATCAACTACTAAGAAAGCTTCATGTGGAGCTCCGTCTATTTCTCTACCTATAACTTTATAGATCTTTTCAAGCTCCTTCATCAAGTTAATTTTTGTTTGTAATCTTCCCGCAGTATCAATTAAAACATAATCGATTTTCTGTGCTTTCGCACTTCTTAATCCTTCAAATATTACGCTCGCAGGATCAGCTCCATCCTGTTTATAAATAACAGGAATATTTAATCTTTCACCCCAAGTAATAAGCTGTTCTTTAGCCGCAGCACGGAAAGTATCGCCAGCGATTAACATAACGCTTTTATTTTCGTTTTTTAGTTTATATGCGAGTTTCGCAATAGATGTTGTCTTTCCAGTTCCATTAACACCCATAAATAGATAAACTGTTGGTCCATTACTTGCGGATACTAATTTCTCATTTTCTCTACCCTTATACATCGAATAGAAAGTATCAAAAAGGAATGATTTTAATTTATCAACATCTGTAATCTTTTCCCTTTTTATTGTTTTCTTTAAAGATTCCATATATTGTAAAACAAAATCAATACCCATATCAGAAAGAATCAATGTTTCTTCAAGTTCATTTAAAAAAGAATCATCAACTTTCTTTTTTGTTTCTAAAAGATGCTTTAATCCTTGAAAAGAATACTCTTTAGTCTTTTTAAGGCCGAGTTCCATCTTTTTAGCTTTTTGTTTTTCTTCTTTAGATTTAAATAAATTCTTAAACCAGCCCATAATTCACCTATCTTTGAATATTATACCATAAACTGATAAAAAATAAGAATACATCGTGTATTCTTATCATTTAGTCTTGATTTGGTTGATTTTGCTGATGGTAAATTTACAGCTTGGATAGTTTGAACATCCCCAGAACTTCTTGCCAGCTTTAGGGCCAACTCTTGATACTCTTTCAACAAGATAACCTGTATGGCATTCAGGACATTCAATCTTAGGAGCGTCCTCTTTTTGTTCATGCTTGATATATTTACATCTTGGATAATTTGAACAAGCTTCAAACATTCCATTTTTATTAGATCTATAAACCATCTTAGAACCACAGTTTGGGCACACTTCTCCTGTTTCAATTGGTTTAAGTGATGATTTCTTTTCATCAAGAAGAGTCATGAACTCATTATAGAATGAAGGAACAACATCAGATTCTTTTATATCGCCTAGAGCGATTTCATCTAAGTTCTTTTCCATGTTCGCAGTATAGTCAACATTGACTATTTCACCGAAGTTTTCTATTAAGAATTTAGATGCGCCTTTTCCAATCTGTGTAGGAACAATTTCTTTCTTTACAATAGTAACGTAGTTTCTAGATTTTAAAATTTCTATAGTTGATGAATATGTTGATGGTCTACCTATTCCAGATGATTCCATCTCTTTAACTATGCTTGCTTCAGTGAATCTTTTAGGACCTTCTGTTTCTTTTTTTAAGAGTTTTGGCTCCTGAGTAGATGTCATCACATCTCCGATTTCATGTTTAAACTCATAAGGTTCTTTTTCTTTTTCGGTTCTATTCTTTTTAAAACCATCAAAGATTCTCTTTTCAAAAGTAACAGTGAAGTTGTAATTATGATTTGTTAAAGTAACAGTCTTGGTTTCAACTTCAGTATCCTTCATCATAGATTCAACTGTTTGATTATATATGAGAGTATATATCTTTAATTGGTCATTATTTAGATATTCCTTGGCTTTTTCAACTGTCATATATAATGAAACAGGTCTGATTGCTTCATGCGCGTCTTGGGCGTTTTTATTAGTTTTAAAATTATGTGAAGATAAGTATTCTTTGCCAAACGTATTAACAATATGACCAACTAACTGTTTTTTAAACACATCACTAATTCTAATTGAATCAGTTCTCATATAGCTGATGAAGGCTATATGTTTAGAATTAGCTTCAACACCTTCATATAATTCTTGCGCTATTTTCATTGTCTTTTTGCTGGACATATTATATTTATTTAACGCAGCTTGAATTAGTGTTGAAGTAGTGAATGGAGAACCAGGTTTTTCATATTTGGTTCCATATTTAATATCAGATACAACAAATGAATTATCTAATTCACTTACTATTTTATTCGCCAGTTCCTCATCATTTATCTTCCAAGCAGTCTGTTTTCCTGCTTCAGTTAACATAGCTTTAAAGTGTCTAAATTGAACTTCTACTTGATAATAAACAACAGGAGTAAAATTCTTGATTGCTTCTTCTCTATCAGTAATCATCTTTAATGTAGCGGATTGAACTCTTCCTGCACTAATATTAGCGTTTGATGACGATCCTAAAACATGTTTTAATACTGATGATAGCTTATAACCGATTATTCTATCTATTATCTTTCTTGTTTCTTGCGCTTCAAATAGATTTTCATCTATATCTCTTGGATTCTTTATAGCTTCTAATATCGCTGGTTCAGTAATTTCGTTAAATTCGATTCTTTTAACATCTTTACCACCAAGATTAAGAGTTTCTTTTAAATGCCAAGAAATGGCTTCACCTTCCCTATCAGGGTCGGTTGCGAGGTATACTCTATCACTTTTCTTAACAACTTCATTCAACATCTTAATAGTTGAATATTGTTTAGGAATGATTCCATAGATTGGCTTGTAGTTATTTTCTAAATCCAAGCCTAAATTATCTTTTCCAGTATTTTCAATATCTCTTATATGCCCTTTTGTCGCAACCACATCATAGTCGCTACCAAGATATTGTTTTATTGTCTTAGTCTTGCTTGGAGATTCAACAATAACCAAATTCATAGAGCCACCTCCTTTTTTCGTGCAAGTAAATTATACACACAATAAGGGCCTTAAATCAAATAAAAAAATAAAATAAAAAAAGACCTTTATTCTTTTATAATAAAGGTCATTCTATCGCGGTCCATTGAATCTTTAAGATTAACAATCATACAATCATCAAAATAGTTCTTGATAATCTTATTTAATTCGTCTTTTGTATCATATCCATGTTCAAATCCGATAACGAATTTATCATTAACATATTTTCTTGCGTCTTTTAGAATATCTCTATAGAATTTAAGTCCATCTTCTCCGCCATATAGCGCAACATCAGGTTCATTATTTTTAACTATATCTTCAACATATTCAGTCTCCTTTAAATAAGGAGGATTAGAAACGATGATGTCAAACTTTTCATTTTCAAATGGACTAAACCAACTTCCTACTCTAAAATCAATCTTTGCTTCATTTAATGAAGCGCTTCTTTTAGCTTCCATAATCGCATCAATCGATATATCTGAAGCATAGACTTCCATATTAGCTTCTTCTTTAGATAAGGCTATTGCGATAGCGCCTGATCCAGTGCCTAAATCAAGAACTTTTATTTTCTTTCCTTTAAACATTCTATCATAATATATAAGTATATTATTAGCGAGCTCTTCAGTTTCCCATCTTGGAATTAAAGTTCCTTCATTGACTAGAATTTTATATCCATAGAAATAGGCATATCCAAGGATATATTGGATAGGCCTTTTTTTAACTGTATAATCATTTAATAATTCTAGATATTTCTTTTCAACATCAAGAGGAGCGTCATTATCTAAGATAAGATATAACTCTGTAGGAGTTTTATTAGAAGCTTCTAGTAACAAGCTTTTTACCGCAGTTTCTTCAAGACCTGCTTTTCTAGCTTCTTTTTCACCTTTCTTTAAAAGAGTTGTATATTTCATTATTAATCCTCTTTAGCTTCTAATTTTCTCTTTTGTTCCTCTAAAGTTAAAGCTTCAATAATAGGTTCTAATCTTCCTTCCATAACCTTATCAAGCTGTTGAATAGTAAAACCTATTCTATGATCTGTAACACGGTTTTGTGGATAGTTATAAGTTCTGATCTTTTCACTTCTATCGCCAGTACCTATCATAGATAGACGTTCAGCACCTTCTTTTTCAGCTTTTTCTCTTAACATTCTATCGTATAGTCTAGATTTTAAAACTTTTAAAGCTTGTGCTTTATTTTCGTGTTGGCTTCTTTCATCCTGACAAGTTACAATTGTGCCAGTAGGGATGTGAGTTACACGAATAGCGCTACAAGTTGTATTAACTCCTTGTCCTCCAGCTCCTGATGAATGGAAAATATCAACCCTAACGTCTTCCATATTTAATTCAAAATCAACATCTTCAGCTTCAGGAATAACAAGTACTGTAGCGGTAGATGTATGAATTCTACCCGATGATTCAGTTACAGGAATTCTTTGAACTCTATGAACACCTGATTCATATTTTAATTTAGAATATGCACCATTAGATGAAATGATACATTCAATCTGTGAGAAGCCTCCAGCTTCACACACTTCAGCGTTTGTCACTTGAAGTTTTAAGCCGTTCGCTTCACAGTATCTAGAATACATTCTAAATAAATCTCCAGCGAAGATATTGGCTTCATCTCCTCCTGCAGCACCTCTTATCTGCATAACTACGTTCTTGTCGTCGTTAGGATCTTTAGGAATCAATAGAATCTGAAGTTCTTTTTCAACTTCTGGAATTCTTTGTTTAGTTTCTTCTAATTCAAGCGCAGCCATTTCGCTAATCTCAGGATCTGGATCATTAGCCATCTCTTGAAGTTCGCTTAAAGATGAATTTAATTTTTTGTATTCTTTATATTTTTCTAGTATTTCACTATATGAAGAGATTTCTTTAGAAAGCTCTGTCATTTTCTTTATATCCTGTTGAAGTTCTGGTTTAAGAAGCTCTTGAGATATAAATTCAGCTCTTTTTTCAATTTGTTCTAATCTAGCGGTTGTTAACATATTATTCTTCTTCTCTACTTTCGTCCATGTCTATAAAGTTAGTACATGCACCTTTAAATATTAAATCAAAGCTTCCGGTCATACCACTACGGTTTTTAAGAATATCAATTTGAGCTGTTCCAGGTTTTTCTGATTTTTCTTTAGTATAATATTCATCACGATAAATAGATAATACTAAGTCGGCATCTTGTTCGATTGAACCTGACTCACGAAGGTCTGACATTACTGGAATTGATGGATGTCTTGATTCAACTGTACGCGATAGTTGCGCGAGCGCAAGCACAGGAACATTAAGCTCTTTAGCCATCGCTTTTAATATTCTTGATATTTCAGATACTTCTTGAGTACGTGAATCATTCTTGTTTGATGAACTTAATAGCTGTAAGTAGTCAATGACTACAAAATCAAGTTTACCTTCGTTTTTCTTCTTTCTACAGATGCTTCTGACATCCTGAACAGTAGAAACACCACTATCATCAAACATAATGTTATATCCTCTTAAAGTTTCAACTGCGTAATTTATTCTATTCCAAGCATTTGAATCACTAAAGTGACCAGTTTTTAATTCTTGTTGAGGGATGTTTGATATCTGTGATAACAAACGAATAACAAGGTCGCTTAAGCCCATTTCTAAAGAAAAGAAGGCTACGTATGGTCTAGATTTTAAAGACGCGACATTACATGCGAGGTTTAACGCAAAAGCTGTTTTACCCATCGCTGGACGTGCGGCTAAAATTATCAATTGAGTTCCTTGGAAACCGAGAGTTTTATTATTTAATTGATGATATCCAGTATCAAAACCAATGATTTTTGAAGTGATTTGGGCGTTCTTTTGAATCTTCTCAATAACATCATCTAGAACATTACTGATACCTACTAAGTCTTGAGCGCCTCTATCCTTAGTTACTTCAAACATTCTTTTTTCAACGTTGTCAATAAAAGACTTATTGTCTTTAATATCTGTATTTGTTTCTTGAATGATATCATTACATAATTTAACGATTGATCTTTGTGTCGCTTTATCTCTTACAAGTTCAACATACGCATCAACATTAGATGTTGTAGGAACAGCGTCCATTAATCCAAGTATATATTCTGCGCCACCACAATCATTTAATCTACCTCTGCTGTCTAAATAAGATATTACCGTAGTAGTATCGATAGGCGTTTTCATTTTAAATAGATCGCACATAGCGTCAAATATATATTGATGTCTTAAATAATAGAAATCGGAAGTTTTTAGTTTATCAACTAAGCTTTTAATAGTTGATTCATCATAAAATACTGAACCAAGTACGGATTGTTCTGCATCAGTATTCGCAAGAACTTTCTGGTTTGGCATACACTAATCCTCCTTTTCTTCTTTAATATCAATTGTTAAATCAGCTTCTACATTTGTATGTAATTTAACTACACATTTGAATGTTCCAAGAGAATCCATTTTATCTTTTGGTAAAATGATCTTTCTCTTATCTATTTCAATATTGTGTTGTTTCATTAATTCTTCTGAAATCATTTTATTAGATACAGATCCGAAGAATTTGCCAGAATCACCAGTTTTAACTTTCACAACGACAGTTAACTTAGATAATATTTCTTTTAATTTAGTTGCGATTTCTAATTCTTCTTTCTTTTTCTTTTCTTCAGAAGCCTTTTCTTCATTTAACACTGCCATATTCGCAGCGTTAGCTTCTATCGCATCTTTCTTAGTTAATAAGAAATTGGCGTATCCTGGAGTAACGTCTATAACGTCTCCTTTCTTTCCTTTTCCTTTAACGTCCTTAACTAAAATAACTTTCATACTGTTATCATCCTTCTTATCTTTATCTTTTAATTCTTTAATCACATTAATTAATTCAGATTTAACTTCTTCAATACTCTTATCTTTGATTTGCGCAGCACCCATATTGAAGTGTCCACCACCACCAAAGTATTCCATTAAAACGTGGATATTAACTAGACCGTTACTTCTAGCGCTTATACCAACTATATCTTTATCAATTTTACCGATCGCAAATCCCGCAGATATATCATCTACTTCAATTAACGCATTAGCGGTCTTCGCTAATGTTTCACGTGCTTGAATTTCATCGTTAGAATATGAGAAGATTGAGAAGTTTTGTTCAATAATAGTCGCTTTTTCAATATTCTTAATTCTTTCAGTTTGTTCCTTGCTTGATTCACGTGACATCATCTTAGCTTTAAACGCATCAGCGCCACAATCGACTAGTACGCTCGCGCTTTGGAATGTTCTTTCAGAAACGTGTACTGAGAATTTCTGAGTATCTATCAACATACCTATAAACATCGCAGTAGCGGCGAATGGGCTGAATTCAACAGGTTTAGGTACTAATGTTGCGATTTCAGTAACAATTTCTACCGCACTAGATGCACCATGATCAATGAACTGACTATCAGATTCAATATCTAATCTTTCATTTAGTCTATGGTGGTCAATTATAGTAGTAGTTGCTTTATAGTCGTAAACCTTTAAAGATGGAGATAACTTCTTGCTGTGGTGGTCAGTGATTATTAATAATCTCTTACCAACAAAGAATTTATCTAAATCATCATCAGTGATAATGATGTTGTGAAGTTTAATATATTCAGTGCTTGATGTTTCGATAATCTTTTTAACTGTAGAATCTAATTTTTCTTTATCTAGTAATATCTTTGCTGGAGTATTAATAGATTCACAAATTTCGTATAAACCCATCGCAGAACCGAGCGCATCCGCATCAGTATCCTTATGTGGCATGATTACTACAGATGAAGAATTTTGAATATAGTTAATTAATTTAGCTGCGTATAGTTTAGTAGAGATACGGCTTATTCTTTCATAAGATGGAGTATTTCCACCATAAGCGCTCTTAGTTTCACCATTATAGATAATCGCTTGGTTTCCACCTCTTTCTGATGCGAACTCTAATGCTTTTTCAGCGAAGAAACCTAGAGTTCTATAATCCATTGATCCTGTACCAATACCAATAGATAATGAAATACCAATATTTTCAGATTTAGATATTCTATCAGCTTCTTTAAGAATTGAGAAATCATCTTCAATCATCTTATTTAAGTCGATAGCCTTAACAACAAACGCTTGTTTGTTAGTTGAATCTGATAATACGAATGAATCGAATTTCTTACTCCATTCTTTAATCGCATTATAGTATTTTCCAAGCATCTCTGTCTTTTCTTTTAAATCGAAACCGATTAGAGATTCATCTAGGTTATCGATTGATATGATAGCGATTGATGGCTTAGATTCTTCAAAAGTGATAAGCGCATTTGTTTCTTCAGTGATATCAAACATATATACTGCTTTATCTTGAGCGTTGATACTGCATCTATATGTTTTGTCATAGATTTTAATATCGATGGTCTTATTCTTTCTAATAATCGCAGTGAATAATTCTTTTGATAAACTCTTAACATCTTTTCCAAGTAAATCTGTTTGGAATATCTTCTTCGCAAATTCATTTGAGAATACGATATTATAGTGTCTATTGAATATGAATAAACCAATTGGTAAATTGCTTGTGATATTTTCGTTGTTCCTAATTAAAGATTGATTTAAATCTTTTTCTATATTTAATTCAGATTGAAGTTTCTTGTTTTCTTTTAAACTATGATTAGAGAAAATAATAGCTCCAAATAGGAATGTGATAATTAATCCAAACAAAAATACCGGTCCATAAAAGGTCAAGTAAATAATAGTCGCATCGCTTATATATTGTTGGATAACTTCTTTTAAATAAAATACATACCCAAGTATGTAACCTATTTGAAATATCAAGAAGATCAGCATTAATATGAACGTTCTTTTTTTCATATTGCGAATTCCTCCTTGTATAATATAATATCAAAAAAATAAATAAAAAACAATCCATAAGGATTGTTATAGTATAAATATCTCAATTTTTTAGGTACGTTATATAACCAATTTGTAGAAAATTTTTAATAATGTATTATTAATTCACAACTTATTATATCACATTTTTAACTCATTAAACTATTTTTAATCAGCCATGATATAGTTACTAACTAAAATGTAACTACATAAAGAATCGTGATGGAATCCAAGTCTTGAAATTGAATCTAGGTTTTTAGTTGAGAAATATCTAACTAAAACAGTTGATACTAATCCATTCGCAGGTCCAAATATTAACTGTGATAAATCATCACATGTGCTTCTTAATTTTTCATCATCATATTTAAAACCGTCTAATTCAATTATGGGTTTAACCATATTATATATTTTACCTTCTCCTTTTAAATTAAAGAATTTAGATAAACTATTTACTTCTTTTTGGAATGTATTCATGATTGATACAATGGTTTCATCTTTTAATGAAAAGAATAATTCAATAAAATACATTGATGATGTTTGATAGTTTTCATAGAATTCTTCTTTAGTAGATAAGGTTTTATAACTACTTTCTGCTTTCTTTGTTAGAGTTGATATTATATATTCAGTTCTTTCAATTTCATTTGTGTAGTTTGAACTATAAACATCGAATTCAGGAATAGATAAATTAGAATTGAACATTTTAATGTAATAATCAACATTACTATCATAGATACTACAGTCTATTCCAGCTCTTTCATTTCCATAAGATTCTGGAAGTATTTGTGTAACTATATCAGCGTTATTTACCATATTGAATATATACGGGTATGCATTATCATCTATAACTGAACCTCTAGGAGCTTCAAAAGTATATACATAAATATTGTCTTTATCTATAAAATCATATTCACTTATTAACATCTTCCCAACGATATTCGCAACTGCGCCAGCTCTTGAATAACCAGTTACTAATACCTTAACTTTTTTATCCTTATAATAAGCATCAATATAATTTTTTAATGAATCAATAACTTCAATAGATCTATCATTAAACGCTTTATGATATGGTTCATTACCGATATTGAAATTATCTATAAATTCCATTCCATAATGGAATCCATTAATTGATATATTTATCATTTCAAAATCATCTATTGTTCTATGAGAAAAACAATATGCGACCTCTTCTATTTTATCAGTATCATAAGTATCTGAATAATAAGGATTATCAAAACCAGATTTTGTATTAAATACACCAATAGTAGATTTATTTCTATTTGTAATACTGCTTCCAAGAGCGTAAAGACATAATTCTTTATTAAAAACTGTGTTAGGTTTTAAGAAGAAGCTATCTCTATATGGAATATCAACCATTTCTTTGCCTTCTATAAAGATACTTCCTATATCAACTTTAATGGATGTTAATTTATCATTATTCCATTTAGAATTAATCACATAATCTTTATAGATTGGGGTGCTGAAATCAAAATCCCAGCCATCAAAATATAATGTCTCATTATTTATAGTATATTCAACAGGGAATTTAGGTGGATTAATAACTCTAATTCCGTTTGGCACAACAACCTTATAATATTCTTTATTATCTCCATCCAAAAACGTTACTATGTGCTTATCCCACATAGCGTATAGCTTATAATCACCATCAATAGTTGTTTCATTATTCACCATTTGAGCGTCTTTATTTAGTTCTTTAAACCATCCAATAAACTTTCTTCCTATCTTAGTTGGTGTAGGTAATTCAACATTATCCCCTTTATTAACATAGATGATATTTTCATCTAAAGATCCACCATTCGCATCTAGTTCAATAGTATACTGGTCTATTTTAGTAGTACTAATAGATGTTGTATCTTTACTACAAGAAACTAAGAATACTAAAATAGTAATAATGAATACAATGTTTATTATTGGTAAGTATTTTTTCATATATTCATATCCTAAATTTAATATATTTATGATTCTACTTTAAAACACTTCTTATTACTCTTGATACTTCTAATGCACACTTTTTATATCCTTCTATAGTTAAATGAAGAGAATCGCTACATTTATAATGTCTTTTCTCTTTATCGTATAGAAGAGAATATAAATCATCAACCAACACATTTTCTTCTTTCATTAGCTTTAATGCAGCTTCATTATATTCTTTTACCCACGCATCTTTATAATTAATCATTTCAAAACCTTCAGTTTCTACATCTGTATCATATATTGGTGTAGTGGTAGCGAATATAGGAATAGCCCCAGTAGATCTAATTAGGTTTATTAATCTTTTTAGATTATGGATATAGTCTTCAATTGGAACTTCTCTTTCTCTATTTGGTCCTTCATTATTCATATCCCAATATCCGTTATTAAAATGAACTACATCAAATGGACCATGTAAATTGTTTTGTATATTAAACATCCATATTGTATATGAAGAGAATCTTCCATTATCATCTGGGTCATATACTACTTCATATTCTTTTAATTCCTCTTTAACAAAGTCATCGTATCCCATTCTAATAGAATCGCCTAATAGTAATATCTTTTTCATCCTTTAATCCACCATTTGTTATTATTAATTTTATTATATCATTCAAGGAATTATTATAAAATAATAATTTTGAAAACAATAAAAATTGAAAAGCGTAAAAATAATATTAGTTTTTTGTTTGAAAAGCGTAAAAAATAGCGTATAATATAGATTGAAAAGCGGAGGAAAGTTATGTATAGAAAGATTTCTAAGTATATAGAAGAGTATTTGACTAGCGATGAAAAAAAGATATTATGTATCGATGGCGCAAGACAAGTTGGGAAATCATATATAATTAGAGAACTCGCAAAAAAACATTTTGAAAACTACATTGAACTAAATATGGCTAATGACAAAGTTGGTGATAGATTGTTCGCTAATGTAAATACAATTGAAAAATTTTATATTGAAGCTAGTGTAGTCGGTGGTGATAAATTAAAGGACAGAGATAATACTATTATTTTTATAGACGAGATTCAAGAATATCCTCAATTATTAACATTATTAAAGCCTTTAAGAGAAGACAACAGATATAAATATATATGTAGTGGATCTGAATTAGGAATAGCTTTATCCAACACAACTTTAACTCCTATGGGCTCAATAATTAAAAAGAAAATGTATCCAATGGATTTTGAGGAATTTTTAATTGCGAACTCTGTTGGCGAACTAGTGATTGAACATATGAAAAAATGCTTTAACACTGGAGAATCACTAGATGAATCATTACATAATAAAATTTTGTATTTATTCAAAACGTATTTATATGTTGGCGGAATGCCGGATGCTGTAAAGAGTTATGTTGAAACTAAGAATATTGTTAAAATTAGAGAAATTCAAAAAGATATAATAGATTTATACTTAGAAGACGCAACTAAATATGATAAAGAACATAAACTAGTTATAGAAAGAATTTATAGGATGATTCCATCTAACATAGAAAACAAGGTTAAACGAATACAATATAAAGATATTGAAAAAATCGATGATGTTAGATTTACTAGATATTCTAATGAATTTGAATACTTAATATCTTCAGGGATTGCGTTAGATACTAAAGCAGTTAGTGAACCTAAATTCCCTTTAGTTCAATCTAGTAGTAAAAACTTAATCAAGTTATATATTAACGATGTTGGCTTATTAACAAGCATTTTATATAAAAATAATATAAGTTCAGTGCTAGATGACGCTACAGGAGTGAATCTTGGCGCTGTATATGAAACAGTAGTTGCTCAAGAATTAAAATGTCATGAACACGATTTGTATTACTATGATAGAAGAAAAGTTGGCGAAGTGGATTATTTAATTGATGATTATGATTCATTGAATGTTCTTCCAATAGAAATTAAATCTGGAAAAGATTATAAGAATTATAGAGCGTTACCTAAATTACTGTTAGATCAAAATTACAAAATGTCAAAGGGATATGTTTTTAGTAATGAAAGAAAAGTGACAGTAGATGGTAAGATAAAATATTTTCCAATTTATTTTGTAATGTTCTTATAGAAATAATGATTCTAATAATAACGGGCACCGTTTGGTGTCCGTTATTATTTTATTGTATTAAGTAATTTGTTCTTCTTTTCTAGCGCTTCAATTACTGTTGATTCGTCATCGCTCATTTTCCACTCTTCTTTGTATAAAGCTAATAAACGATCATATGTTTCGATCTCTTTTTTAGTATCACCAATGATATCATAAATATCTATAATACTTAATAATTCATCGCTATAACTTGGAATTCTTGTTCTTTTATTAAAAGATTCTTCATAAAGATTTATCGCTTTTACATATTCACCTTTTTTAGTGTAATATTGAGCCATCTCAAACATAAATGCCGATTCATCTTTGTAAGTTTTTGCTAGATTATTCATTATTGCATCGGCTTCTTTTTCATTGAATTTAGCTAGTTCTATTTCAGCACGATAAGCTTCAGTAATAATTACCATATTTGGTTTTAGTTCTTTTTCTTTATCTTTATATAATTCTTTTAATTTATTAAGATATAACGTTGCTTCATCTGTACGATGGTCAGCGATAAGATTCCAAATGATATGATGGTAAGGTTCTATAACATTAGGATTGTTATTTATTAATTCTTTATAGAATTTAATAATACCATTATGATTACTAATATCCCAGTCCCAACAAGATCCTGCTTCTGCTTTATTAACCATCCATTGAGCGTTTTCTCTTTCGCCTGGATTAAGTTTAATTGCCTCTCTTCCATATTTACTGATCTTTCTAGAATCGCTTTCTAATCTATGAGTATATAGGTAAGCCAGTAAATAGTTTATTTTTTGAACTTGATTTTTTTCATTTAATTGTGATTTTAAGAATGTTTCTATATCTTCAAAATCACGTGATGATAATTCTAACTCAATATCTAGTTTATTTTCTATTCTATCTAATTTTTGTTCTATTGATAAATCGAATAAATCGTCAATTGTAACTCCAAAAGTTTCAGATAAGATAGGCAATAAACTGATATCCGGTGTTGTAACATCATTTTCCCATTTTGATACTGCTTGAGGCGATACTCCAATTTTGTTTGCAAGTTCATCTTGAGTATATCCACATTTTGTTCTTAGTTGTTTAATCTTGTTTGCTAGCTGCATAATAATCTCCTTTTCTAGCTCAATTTTAACAAATAGATAAATAATAAACAATAACTTAAAAAGATACTTAAATAACCAATTAGTTGAGTTATTGTTCAATAAAACATACTATAGATTATGCTCTATAACACCAATTCTTATATTATCATTATGCAACTTAAATATAATATTTCAAATATTAATATTACAACTCTATTTTTACTATATTTATACCAAAAAATAATAGATACCTTAAATTCCTAAACATAATTTCATAACAAATAAAAAATAATTATTTAATATTTTTATAATTATTATATAATTAGATATGAAGGAGGACTCTTTTATGAAATGGTTTAACTCACAATCTCGTTTAGTTCAAATCTTATTATTATTAATCCCTGGAGTAAACTGGGTTACTGAAGTAATCGTAAGAGTAACTGGCGCTATTCAAAAACCTACTTTAACAAATATCTTAGGATTAGTTCTAGGTGTTTTATTTGGTTTTGTTTTTGGTTGGGTAGATTTAGTTTGGGTATTATTATTCAAACACTTAATTTTCTGCAAATAGTTAATTGAATAAAGGGCATCCCGAGAGGATGCCCTTTATTTTAAACCAACGGAAAATTAGGTTGGTATATTATTTAATTTATCTATAACTATTCGTTATTTTTAACAACAATGTTGCAAATGCAACATAAAAAATGTAGCAAATGCATCATTGTTGTTTTATGACTTAATTATATATTTTATTAAGAGGAATCATAAAAGTTTCTGTAATAGTTAATACAATATTATTACTTAATGAATTTTTATAAGAGTTTAAAATGTTGCTATAAATAATTAGGAGCTGTTAAGAAACTTAGACTTTCTTAACATCCCCTTTTTATTTGAATTTATAATTTTTTATTAATAGCAATTTTTCCAAATAACTTTCCAAGTAATATCTCACTTTCACTATCAAAGTGTGCAATATCAGGTCCATCTATTGGTTCTTGATCATAGTGAAGTCCGACATCAATTGTGTCAAAATAATAATTATAATCATCTTCATTGCTAAACTTTATTTTCGCATTATTTATCTTTTTATACATTGTCCAATAAGGAGAATCACTAATACCAGCATCAATAAAATCAATCTCTTTTTGATATGAAGATAAATCATGTCTTAAAAATCCCACAAATTGTTTAGTATTTTTATAATACCTATTAGATAAATTAAAATTAGAATCACTTTCTCCCTGCATCCAACAGATAGCATCAATTTGGATATCATAATTTTTGCTGATTAAATAATCTAGAGATGTCTTAGTAAAATTGATGGCAGCTTCATATAATTCTCCACGCTTATATTTACCATTCATCCATTGATAATCAAGGACAGTTCCACCCCATGAATATTTTATGATAAAACATTTCAATCCCTTTTCTTTATAAGTTAAACCAATTCCTACTTCTGGACCAAAATGTTCTTTTGTAGCACCGTTTCCTAAAGAACATATAACAAATTCATTATTTGATGAATTAGACCCGTTTTCACAACAATAATTAATATAAATGTTATCTATTCCATTATTTGTTGATGCATATGTTTCATTATCTTTTTCTTGTAAATATTTAACACTTGAACAACCAGTTGCATTAGATTGTCCGTATAATAATATCACTCTTACTTTCTCACCATTACCATCACTTAAATTATCATTAATAGAAAAACTAGTAACAGCACCTAATAATTCTTTCTTTTTACAAGATGATAATGATATTGAACTCAATAATATAATTATAATAAGTAATATTTTCTTCATATAAAATATTCTCCTATATATTTAAATATTATCATAATACGTCCACATTCTAATTATCTTTATTATTTTTTATCTTCATATACTTGATATACAAGACGATGTTGAAGATTGATTCTTCTTGAATATACAAACGAGTTTTTCATATGAAGGTGGATTTTGAAATGGATTTTCTTCTATTAACTCAAGTTATGCAACAACTTTTTAAAGTAAGTTTGGTTTTTGCTTTTATACAATAATTTTAAAATAATTAATAGCGTTATAGTAGGAAATATTTTTTATTACCTCTCCAACAAGTTTTATATTGTTGGTTATTTCGTTATTCTCTACCAAATTTCCTAAATAATCACATAATATTCTTCTAAAATAATGATGTCTTGAATATGATAAGAACGATCTACTATCAGTTAACATTCCTATAAACGAATCAATGTGTCCTAATGATGTTAAATCATCTAAATGTTTTTTGATACCATTTTTGTGATCTAAGAACCACCAGCTTGCACCATATTGTATTTTTCCCTTAGCACTGCTATCTTGAAAACAACCTAGTAAAGTCAGCATTTCGGAGTTCATTTTAGGGTTCAAATTAAACAAAATAATTTTAGGCAATAGGTTTTCGTTGTTCAATTTATCAAATAAACAGCTTAGTTCTTTAATGCTGTTTTCGCTTGAAATGCTATCAAATCCAGTGTCTAATCCAAGTTTATTTAACATTTTTGTATTGTTATTGCGCATAGCACCTATATGAAGTTCAGTAACAATATTATATTTGGCATATAGTTTTAGCAAATAGTATGTTAAATATCCTTTGAAGATTTTTACTTCGTTAATAGATAATTCCTTGTTGTTTCTTCTATCAACGAACACTTTATTTGCTTCTTTTTTAGTTGGTACATTATATACAGCTTCAAGAGCAATATCAGCAGCAACGCACCCCTTACTAATAAATGATTTTAGCCTATTTTCTATTGCGTTTTCAAGTTCATCTATATCTTTTATGTTCCCTAATTTATCAACATAACTATTGTAGTTTGAGGCATCTATATTCATTATCTTATCAGCTCTAAAAGCAGGAAATACTCTAAACTTATAGTTTTTCTCTTTAATACAATCAAAAACTTCTAGATTATCAAAGATTTCATTAGTAGTAAATAGATGTGTAACCTTAGATTCTTCAATTAGTTTAACAGGAGTGATCTCATTTTCTTTTATATATTTATTACATTCATCCCAAATTTTTGGCGCATTTTCTTCATTAATTTCTAGATTACAATTAAAATAATCTCTTAATTCAATTTGTGACCAATGATACAAAGGATTTCCAAATGCTGTTGATAACACCTTGCAATAAACTAAAAACTTTTCTTTGTTTGATTTGCTACCAGTAATATATTCTTCATCAATTCCATAATTACGCATTAAACGCCATTTGTAATGATCGCCTTTAAGCCATATTTCATATATATCTTCAAATTGTTTATTTTCTAGAATTTGATATTCTGAGAGATGACAGTGATAATCAAAGATAGGCATATCTTTAGCATAATTAAAATATAACTCATTTGCAGTTTTATTAGAAAGCAAAAAATTATCATTAATGTATGACATAGTGACCTCTTATTAATTATTTATTTCCTTTACTATTTTTCTTGCGCATAAAGATAATTGAGTTATTTCTTCTTTATTTCCTTTTACTAGCCAAGAACCTCCACAAGCAATTATCTTTTTAAAACTAAGAAATTCTTTTAAATTATCATTATTTACTCCGCCTGTAGGCATAAATGATACTTGTGGAAATGCAGAACTTAAAGCTTTAATTGTTTTTAATCCGCCAAATTCTCCTGCAGGAAAGAATTTAACCAAATTAATGTTCTTGCTTAATGCATTCATTATTTCTGTTGGAGTTAATACACCAGGAATATACGGTATCTCACTTTTTTTGCATTCTTCATATACTTCATCGCTAAAACCAGGAGATACAATAAACTTCGCTCCATAATTAATTGCTTCTATACATTGTTTTTTATCTATTATAGTGCCTGCGCCAATAAGCATATTAGGATATTCCAATACAGCTTTTTTTAAACACGCAGGTGCACATTCTGTTCTATAACATATTTCAGCAATAGGAACATCTCCATCTATAAGCGCTTGTAGTATTGAATCAACTTCTTTTATGTTATTAAATACAACTACTGGAACTATTCTTATTTCTTTTATTTTTGATATAGCGTCCATAATAGTTACCTCTGAACTCTTCCAGATGCATTACCTTTTACTAAAGATAACACTTCTTCTTCAGTTACTAAATTGAAATCACCAGGAATAGTATGTTTAAGCGCGCTTGATGCGACAGCGAATTCTAACGCATCTTTTTGATTACCATTATATTTGATTAATCCATGAATTAATCCAGCAGCGAATGAATCTCCTCCACCCACTCTATCAACTATAGGCATAATATCATAATGTTTTGACTCATAGAATTCTTTTCCATTATATATTAATGCTTTCCAGCCATTATGAGATGCGCTATATGATTCTCTTAAAGATGATACTACATATTTAAAGTTATATGTTTCTTTCATTTCTTTAAAGATTTCATAGTACCCACTAGCGCTTGTATCACCTTTTTCTATATCAGCCTTAGGAGTGAAACCTAGACACAGTTTAGCATCTTCTTCATTTCCAATGCACACATCAACATATTTCATTAATGGTTTCATTATTGATTGAGCTTTTTCAGTAGTCCATAATTTCTTTCTAAAGTTTAAATCACATGAAATAATTACATTATGTTTTTTAGCACATTCACAAGCTTTTTTAATTAACTCTGCAGCTTTATCAGATATTGCAGGTGTAATACCTGTCCAGTGGAACCAAAAGCATCCATCAAATATCTTATCAAAATCAAAATCACTAGTATCTGCTAAAGATATCGCAGAATCTTTCCTATCATATATTACCTTTGATGGCCTCATTGATGAACCACTTTCAAGAAAATATATACCCAGTCTATCTCCGCCTCTTGATATATATTCAGTATTTACGCCATATCTTCTTAATGCGTTTAAAGCAGATTGACCTATTTCGTTTTTAGGTAGCTTAGTAACATAATATACATCATTACCATAATTAGCTAATGATATAGCGACATTAGCTTCTCCTCCACCATAACAAACATCAAACGAATCTGATTGTATAAATCTTTGATTATCAGGTGTAGATAATCTTAACATTATCTCACCCATAGTTACTATTTTTGGCATTTGGGCACCTCCTAAAGTGTAACGCCATCTTTGAAGATGGCTATATCATATAATTTATTAATTTCATTTTTAGTTTTATATTCACCATTTATAGTTTTTATAACTAAGTCTAATAATTCACTAAATGCACTATCGAATGTTTTATTATCGATAATATCTCCAGCATTATAATCAATCCATCTTTCTTTTTTATTAAATAACGTAGAATTAGATGAAATCTTAACAGTTGGAACAATAGAACCAAATGGTGTTCCTCTTCCTGTAGTAAATAAAATCAGTTGAGCATCAGAACAAACAAGATTTGTTGTAGATACAATATCGTTTCCAGGACCATTTAAAAGATTCAAGCCTTTGTTTACTACTTTTTGGTTTTCTTTTAATACATCAACTATTTCGCTATATCCACCTTTTTGAATACAACCAAGTGATTTATCTTCTAGTGTAGTAATTCCGCCCTCTTTGTTTCCTGGAGATGGGTTCTCATAACATACTTGATTATGATTTTTATAATATGTTTTAAAATTGTTAATCAAATCAACCGTTTTATTATAGATAGATTCATCCTTACACCTATTCATAAGGAGTTGTTCAGCACCGAACATCTCAGGAACTTCTGTAAGAAGTGATGATGCGTTATTTTTAACAAAGTAATCAGATATTATTCCTACAAGTGGGTTAGCGGTAATACCTGATAATCCATCAGAACCACCACACTTTAATCCTAAAGTAATAGATGAAAGTGGCACTTCTGCTCTTTTATCTTTAACCATCTCTTGATAAATCTCATTTAATAATTCTAATGAGTCTTCAATCTCGTCTTTAGAGTTTTGAAGAATGATAGATTTAATTCTTTTTTTATCATAATCTTTTAAAGATTTTAAGAATGGTTCAAGTTGATTGTTTTCACAACCTAGTGATACTATCAAGACACCTCCAAAGTTAGGGTGCTTTGCGATGCTTAATAGCGTATCTTTAGTAAACAACATGTCATCACCAATCTGTGAACAGCCATATGGATGAGTTAACGCAATAACATCATCTATACCATCAAGATTGTTTCTTTTAATAAACTCATCTTTAATTCTATTAACAGTACTATTGATACAGCCAACAAGAGGTAGTATTAATAGGTTATTTCTAATGCCGTATTTGTTGTTTGATCGTTTATAGACCATTACTTTCTTGTTATCGAAAGAGAATTTATTCTCTATTACTGCTTTTTCATAGTGATATACAGGTTCTTCATCTAATAAGGTCTTAATATTATGAGTATGAACGTGCTCGTTCTTTTTAATATCTTTAGTTGCGACTCCTATTGGATAACCATATTTATAAATCTTTTCACCTGCTTTAATATCTATTGATGCTATCTTATGTCCGAAAGGAACGATATCGTTTGTTAAGGCTATTAAAACATTATCTTTTTCATTTAATTTTATATACTTATTCATAATGCCCCTCAACAAAATCAGCTAAAGCTTTCTTCATTCCTAATTCTTTTATTCTATTATAGTAATCTAATACATATTCATAGAAACCATTTAACTTTGTTAAATCGGTTCCAAAGAAATCTGTATTGCTTAAGAATTTATAGACATAATCGCTATCGTTCTTAATTGAGTTTATATATTCTAAGTATTGAGCATTATCGTTTAGCTTTATATCATCTTCTCCTCTTTTACCTTGATAGAAAATGGCTAAAGAGGCGAGGCTAAACGCTATCACCTTAGAATATGTTCCGTTTAATTTATTATAATCAAATAGAGTTGGTAGAACTCTTTCTTTATATTTAGATATAGAGTTTAATGCGATAGACATTAGTTCATGTCTAACGAATGGATTCAGATATCTTTCAAATACGCTATTCGCAAAGCTAGTTAAATCATCTTTATCTAAATCTATAGTAGGTATTACAACATCATATACAAATTTCTTAGCGTATTCACCTACATATTTATCTAATATAGATTCTCTAACTGTATCAATACCATATAGATATGATACAGGAACCATTAATGTATGACATCCGTTAAGGATTCTTACTTTTCTTTCTTTATATGGCTTAATTGATTCTACGTATTTAGCATTTAATCCAATTTTATGTATAGGGAATATATTCTTTATATGTTCATCGTTTTCTAATACCCATAGGTGGAATATTTCGCCAACTACTACGTTTTCATCAATGTAGCCTAGTTCATTATATGTTTCGTTGATATCACCTTTAGGATATCCAGGAACAATCCTATCAACTAGTGTAGATGAAAAATGACAACTATTATTGATCCAATCTATAAAATCATTATCATAACCTTTTAATTCTGATAACTTTAATAAGACTTCTTTTAATTTCTTTGCGTTATTATCTATTAGCTCGCAACAAATAAAAGATAGTCCCTTACTAACGTCGTGGTTAAAATAATCATATCTCGTCTTAAGAAGAGAAAGTACTTTTGAAGGAAATGATTTAGGTGTTTTATCAAAATCTAAATCATTTTCATCTAACACTATACCTGCTTCAGTTGTATTAGATATAATTAATTCTAAATCTTCTTTTTTAGCGTAATCTAGGTATCTATCATATTCTGTATATGGATTGATAAAATCGCTCAAAACATCAATAACTTCATGATTTCTAATGACCTCGTTGTTTTCAATGCCTTGAAGATATAAAGTATATAATCCATCTTGTTCTTTCAAATCTTGAACTCTTCCACTTGGAAGTGGCTGAACAACACATACGTGACTATCAATAAGTCCTTGATCATTCATCTTTTTTATAAACCAATCAACAAACGCTCTTAGAAAATTTCCTTCGCCAAATTGAAGTATTTTAATATTTTTTGTTTTTTTATTAATAATTTTTGATGTTAGCTTTTCCATATAAAACCACCTCTATTTATTCACTAACTAAGTTTTCTTTCTTTTTTGATTTTGTAAATATCAAATAAATAAGCGCAAGCAGTGCAGATATTATTGCGATAACTATAAGTGAAGAGAACGCATATGTCCACCCGCCTTTATCTGCCATAGCACCTAAAACGTATGTAGCAATTGAAGTTCCTATATAACAAGCACCATTTAAAAATCCTGCTAGAAAACCTGCATCAAACTTTCCTTCAAAAGTTAAAGGTATTTGTACAGTTGTTGTATTTGATACTATTCCCATTACTATTGCTTCAATAGTAAATAATGTAATTACAAGTACCCAGTTAACATTTAAGAATACATAAACTAAAACAATCAATAAAGCTCCAACAACAAAACAAAGCAGCGATATGAATATATGATTCTTTAATAATTTAATTAAAACAGGAGATATTACCGCTACACTTAATGAAAACAAAGGCAACATTACCGACATAAATATTGAAAGAGAATCAGACAAGTTATAGCATTCTTTAAGTATTGCGGGAACCCACGACTGTAATCCACCTGAAATAGCATAGCTAACAAGTGAGAACTCAAAAAATAACAATAAAAGAACCACACTTCTCTTATCAATTTTTTCTTTTGGAGCAATTCTTTTTCTAAACAACAATCTTTCTTCTTTTCCCGGTTTTTTAATTCCTTTAGTAAATGAAAAGAATAATATTGCAGCAGAAATTGATATAATTCCTGCAGTTAAAAAGCAATACATAAACATACTTGTATTTATAGCGAATATGGCGCAAATACCAATTGCGGCAAACTTGCCTCCAGTTGAAGCTGTAGCCATAACAACAGTAACGATACCAATATTTTTCTTTGATATATTTTCTCTTAATATTAAAAGAAATACTGGCCATAAATTTGCCTGAGCTAGTCCATTTAGAAGCCATAAATATTTTATGATGTTGAATTCTATTCCAGCATATATAATGACATTTATTATGCCCGATGTTACTAGCGCAATTATAATTAATAATCTTCTATTATATCTATGGCATACGAATCCTACTAATATCTGTCCTAGTCCATATGCAAAAAAGAACAAAGTAGCAGGAAGTGATGCTACTGCATGTTCAACAGAAAACTTTTCCATTATAAGAGTTACATTTGAACTATAACTATATCTACCTAACAAGGCAAGAACATACGATATCCAACAAATAACAATTATTGCTATTTGTTTTTTGTTGGATAAGGATGTTTCAACTACCTCTTCTTTTATTTCACAATTATCCATTAAACACCTTTTCCAAGATCAAACGCCTCTTGTAAACCCTTATTTCCTTCAATTGCCCTTTCTTCTTCGATTCCACCAACAAAAACTTTGCCAGCAAGTCTAGATCCTTTCATGCATTTAATCCAGCCTTCTACGCCTTTTACTAATGCGTCTATTGTATGTGGATCATTATCATCTGATGTTGCTAATATATAAACATCTTTAAAACTTCTTTCTCTTGAAAATAAAGAATTAGCTCTATCAATCATAGTTTTCATTTGGCCACTCATCTCATAGTAATATACAGGTGTAGCCCAAACTATTACATCTGATTGTGCCATTTTATCAGTAATTTCGTTGGCATCGTCATCAATTACACAATGTCCTATTTTTTGACAGGCAAAACAACCTCTACAAAAACTTATATTTTTATTCTTTAAAGATACTATTTCTACTTTATTTCCGCTAGAGATAGCACCTTCTTTAAAATATTCAGCAAGCATGCTAGAGTTGCTGCCGTTTCTTAAACTTGTTGTTATTATTAGAACATTCTTCATATGGTACCTCTACTTTAAATTGTCTATTATTTGATTACATATTTGGTTCATGCCTAGAGCTGTTGGATGGCCATTGATTTTATCTATATCATGCAATACAACATAATCTATACCAAATTTATTTGATGATTCAATCATACAATTTACTATTTCCTCTTTTAAATCGGTGTTGATTACACATAGTATTTTAGATTTAGGTAAATCTTCTCTTAGATTGTATAGTAAATATGAAATCGCAGGAAAAACATTATATAAATCATCTTCAGTCCAATCACTGAATTTTATTTCACCTAATGGTGCATCAGCCCAACTATCATTAATTCCGCCAAACACTATTGCTAAATCAATATCATTATTAAATAATCCATTGTTCTTTTGTTTTTTATATCTACAAATAAAAGATGATGTTTTAGAACAGTCGTAATTATTGTATCCGGTATAACAGATTGTAGAACCTGACCAACTATTATTATGAACAAGGTTATATCCGGTTTTACTAATAAATAGCTTCCACCACGTCTTATCTACTTCATCAACATCTAAGCTTGGATAATATTTAGTATGGCCTTCAGGTACATAATCTTTAAATGTGGAATAACTATCTCCAAATATTATAAAATTTTTCATTCTGTTTTACCTTCTATATTAGAACGTTCATCGAGTTCTATTCTTTTTCTAATGTCTTCTTCTTTTTCTTCATCTAATCTGTAATCGAAATTTCCGTGTACACCCATTACATCTGAATAGTAAACAAAAGCGCCATCTATTTTTTTAATTAATCTTAAGAATTCACCTATTTGTCTATAACTAACTAGGCAAATCAATATATCTTTTTCTTCGTTACTAAAAGCTCCTTCTGCTTTTAATATGGTTGCGCCATGTCTTAAATCAAAGATTATCATATCTTTTAGTATGTTTGTTTGTGATTTATCAACTACTATTTCAAATTTAACAGCGTTTCTTCTGTCCCTTAATATCATCTCTGATATCTTTTCACAAACAAACACTTCAATTATAGATAATAACGCTGAATGGATATTGCCATATACAATAAAGCCAATAACTATGATGATATAACTAACATAAGCAATAATAGATTCAACATTTTTATGTGGCAATTTCTTTTGAATCATACAACCGATAACATCTGCACCACCTGATGATCCGCCAATTTTAAGCAGTATTGCGGTTAATCCTTGGCATACGCCACCAAATATAGCAGCAAGAACATCGTTATCGGTATATTGATACATATTTATCTTTTCACATACTAATAAAGTAATAGAAAGAACTACTGTATAGATAAGCGTATAAATAACATATCTTTTTTTAAGCATAAACCATGCAGCAATCAATAAAGGTAAGTTTAAGGCAAAAGTAAAAATACCAGCATTTACCTTAGTAAGATACTGAAGCACAGTTGCGAGTCCATCTACACCACTAGGCGCAAAGTTGGCTTTATATACAAACATCCACAAGCCTAACGCCACAACTATGGTAGTTGGAATAATTATTAGTATATTTATTATTTCATGTTTAATGGTTTTGCTTGATTTCATTTTATTAATTATTCTTTGAACATTTCATTTATTGCTGCCCAAGTAATATCAGGACACCAATAGTGTCCTTTTGGTGTTACAACTAATTTAGAATTAAGAGGCGATCCTGCTTTTTCATATATCTTTTTTACAGTATCGTATCCCCTATAAACACCTTCTATTGGGAAAATAATATCTTCTTTACCCGCTATAACTATTAGTTTTCTTGGGGCGATTAAGCATGCTAAATCTTGCATATCAAAATATCTATATGCTGAAGGTATAAAATTACATGCGCAGTGATATATATCTAAAATAGATTCTTTATATGGACAAAAAGAGCAAGCAGGTGCACATAGTTTAATTCTTTCGTCATAACAAGCAGAATAATAACTAGCAGTACCTCCACCAGAACTACCTGTAATCATGATATTATCTAAATCACATTCTTTGAAATTGGATAAAGCATCTATCGCTCTTGATACATCCCATACTCTTTCACCAATTAAAGTTCTGCCAAGTAAAAATGCAGCTTGTGCAGCAAATGAGCACATCTTGCCCCATCTTCTTTTTTCTTTTTGAGGTTTGTTTTCACCCATAGCTCTTTGTTCAATCGCAAGAGCGATATATCCGTTTTCAACAGCTTGTAAAGCGAAAGCTACTCTTGGTAAATCCTCTTTATCTTCTTCAAATTTAACTATTCCTAAAGAGTTATGAAAGCCAGTCGAATGTCCTTGAAGTGTAATTACGACTGGATATTTTTCTTTTTTAGTGTTTGGAATCAATAGATAACAAGGCACAATAGCGCCAACTTCACTTTCAAAAGTAAATCTAATCTGTTTATGATTATCTTTCTCTTCAATAGATTCTATATCGATATTTAAAGGACAGGTATTTTGTTTAATTAAATCTATTCCTGTTAATTCACAAAACTTCTTTCTTAATGTTTCTTTCTGAATAGATAAATCTTTGTTTTCATCAAAACTATAAAGAGGTTTCATCTCTTCAGCTATAATATCATGACATTTATCACCATTAACTATCATATAAATGCTTCCTTTCTTAATCCCTAATATCTTTTAAAGTTGGAATACCTTCAAGTACATAATTATGTGTAACTTTATAGGTTGCAGCTTTAAGAGCGAATTTAATCGCATCAGTTAAGCTATAATCTAATTCTAAAGCGTAACATAAAGCACCGTTAAATACATCTCCAGCACCAGTAGTGTTTATAACATCTACTTTTTTAGTCTTAAAATCAGTTGTTTTTCCATTTTCAATTAATCTAGCACCATCTTCACCTAAAGTAATAGCTACTCTAGCTGGATTAATTAATTTAAACAAGTTCTCATATTCAACTTCGTTAGGAGTAAATAACCATACTTGTTTTAAAAAATCTAATGGGTAGTTTCTTACGGGTGATGGATCGAATATGATTTTATTATCCTCACCACATAATTCTTTTACTTTTAATAATACTTCATCAGATAACTCGCCAGATAATAATATATAATCGGAAGACTTAATCTCTTCTTCAAATGTAGTTATATCAGCTGTATTAATCTTTACATTATTATCAATATATACAGTAACACAGTTATCTCCGTTTGAATCATGCATTATAAGACCATAATCAGTCTTACCTTCTTTTTCAATACAAGTAGCGTTTAGGTTTTCTTTTTTAAAGAAATCCTTACACGTTCTAGCGTAATCATCATTTCCTATTGAAACCAAGAAGGATACATTACCACCTAATCTTTTGATTGCGGTCGATGCATTAGCGCCTTTTCCGCCTGGTTCAATATAAATATTATTCGCTTTTATGCTTTCACTTGCTTTAGGAAACTTATCACAATATAAAAATACAGATTGTCCGCATATACCTATAACCGCAGTCTTTTTCATATTATAAATGCTTAATCCTTTCTTTATATTTTGATACTAACTCGTTATTCGTTTCTTTATTTTTAGATAAGTTACCACTTTCAAAATAATCTACATTAATATTATTCTTTTTACATAATAAAATTGCTTGATAGATACAACTTTGTATTAGAAATGTAGATATAGATGTAGATACTGGTACAGCCTTAGAATCATTATCAAGCTCTAATACAGCATCTCCCTTAGGTACACAGTTATCAATAAAAATATCGCAAAAATCTTTAAGTATTTTTCCTGATGAATGTCTTGATTTCTCGTTAAAATATGATGATGAACCCATGCCGATTACTTTTAAGTCTTTATCCTTAAAGCTCTTCGCAACTTCAATAGGCACGCCATTAATACCTGATGTAGAAAATACAAATAATATATCTTTATCTGTAACGTTATATTCATCAAATATTTTAGGTGCGTTAGCTTCGTCTTTTTCAAGTTTGCTACTATTAGACGCGCTAATATGCAACATTAATTCAGGAACAAAAATTGGTTGAACATTTGATAGTCCACCAGCTCGATAGAAACAATCTTGAGCAATTAATAGAGAGTGTCCGCATCCAAACATATAGATAATTCCATCGTTTTTAATGCATTCAGCAATAAGTTTAGCAGCTTCATTAACTGCGTCTTTATTTACTCTATCACTTTGTTTAATTAGGTTACTTAAAGTTTTTGCGTATTTTGTCATAACATCTTTACACGTTTAGTATATTTATCAAGTAATTCTTTGTTCTTTTCATCTCCAAGAGGAGTGTTGGCGCTTGTCCAACAAGGAGGAACGATTCCTCTTTTTACACATTCTTCAACAGTAAATATTTCAAGTAAGTGAGCAATATAAAAATCAACAATATTTGATACTGGAGCAATTGATGTATCAAAACCTTCAATATTTATTACTGCATCACCAACAGGGTTATAATCATCAATACAAATGTCTGCATAATCAAATAGGTTCTTTTTATTCGGATGGCGAATGAAATGATCTTTTGACATTTCGTTTTGCCAGATACTACTTGATACTGCGATTATTTTAACGCCTCTTTTTTTAGCTTCTTGAGCCGCATCTATGGTTGCTGGGTTGATTCCGATATTATGGAATATAATCAGTAAATCATCTTTTTGAAGATTGTAGTATTTTATTATCGCAGCTCCATAATTAACTGTTCTTTCAAATTCTAAATATTTTAAAGCTTGATTAAATACAGATAATCCAGTCTCCATTAATGGATTAATGTTTGCGAGACCACCAGCTCTAAAGAACATTTCACCCATACATAGTGTTGTGTGTCCACCGCCACCATAAACATTAATAAGCTTATCGCTTTCAATCGCATCAGCCATTAAAGATGCGGCTTTTTTAATGTTTTCTGTCTGTTCTTTGTTAACTTTTTCAATATTATCTTTAATAAAATCCCAGTATTTTTGTTCGTACATTTTTTATTTGCTCCTTAAAGTTTAGATTTCCACTCTGCAATAACATCATAGATATTAGAGAATGTTCTAAGTCCGCCTAATTCTCCGTTTTTGCATATTCTTTCAAATTCATCTATTTTTGAAGTGAGTTCTTCTTTAGAGAAATAACTTGAGTATAATGTAATCTCAACATATCTAAAGAATATTGATTCATATTCTAATCTCTTAGTTAAAGTTTCTTTCGTTTCAGTAGATAATTCTTGAGAATTATTTATTTTGCTTATTGCATTTTTAAAATCGTCGTTTATTCCTTCAACAAATGAGAGTGGATAATTCTTGATTGTTGTAGTAGCTGAAGTCGCTGCGCCGTTATATCCCATTGGCTGCATATAATTAAGATAGTGGAATGTTATTTGCTCGATATAATTTTTGATTGTATCTGCACCATCCTTATAATATACATCAATGAATTCATCCATAAGTTTCTTATAATCTTGATGAATATCCCATAGAAGTCTTGATCTAACCCACATATCCATATAGTAGAATGATAGGTTAGTAGATGAACCATTGCCCTGATTATAGATATCGATATATCCATAATCATAATATGATTTTAAGTTTTCATATCCAGCAGTCCAGTTAGGGAATGGTTGATATGTTTCACCGAAGTTGATAGTGTAATCCCATACTGCAAAATGATTAGCGAGTGTCTTCCATCCATTCATTTGGATATTTGATCTTGCATTATGTTTTTCATCAAGTAATGGGAATAAGTATCCCTCAAGCATAGGAGCGTATCTTATAACGATATTATCTCTTAATACTAAAGATGGATCTAATGGTTTATATTCTCCATTTTCATAGCTAACAGGAGGTTGAACTACAGTTAAGTATGCGAAGATTGTAAAGTATATAGTTCTTTCAGGACAGTTCTTGTCTTGCCACTCTTTAACAACGTCCGCAACTTGATTCGCAAATCTAATCACAAGTCCTGTTCTTGTGTATTTAGATATATCTTCCTTACATCTTTCACAATCACAGAAATATTCATTATCACTCATTCCAAGTTGGAATAGTGTTTTATCTGTTTCAATTGAAACATAATCCTTTATTAAGTTATAACAGAAAGTCCAGAATAGTCCGTGGGTTCCATCACTAAATGTTTGGTCTGTAGTTAGTGATCCATCCTCATTTAATAATCCACTTGTATATGGGTCGTATTCACCCTTATCATATAAAGCTTTTGTGAAACAAAGTTGTGATCTAGTGGCGTTAGTATCTCCACCAGGCCCATAGTACCAATCTGGGTGTTCAGCTCCATATATTTTTGATGGACATATCTGTTCTTCCATAGATTGATCGTATAAAGAACTCCACCACGTACCTTCACCATAAGTTTCTTCCCATTTAGAATAGATAGAACCATTAAGGTAGTACTTCATTGTAGTAGATGGATCTGTCTTTGTAGTTAGGTTATAAATATCTCTTTCTGGGAAATCAGGCCAATCTTCATAATCATAGTTTAGCAGCTTAATATCATCAGATTTATCAATCTTGATTTCATCTGGTGCATAATACATGTAATTGCAATTCTTTTCAAAGAATCTATATACGCCATATATTAAACCAGTATTATCACCCGCAAGAATGAGCAATCCATCTTCATAGGATTTGATTTTAAAGCCGTTTCTATTGTATGAATTAGCACCATCAATATAACCTGATAATTCTGCGAGTTTAGTATTTCCGATAGAAATATATTTTGTTGTGTCCTCTAAATCAGATGTTGATACAATTTCGAGATTAGTTCCGCAAACAGAATCTAATAACATATTGAATTCAAGTGCTGCATAGTTTTCTGCTTTGGAAGCATCTTCTCTTAATAGAATCTTGTATTCACTTGTCTTGTTGTTTACAAGATATGTATCACTATCAGATATCTTTTGAGTTCTTCCATAATAGATATCACTTTTTGTAGAATCATTACCATTATTATTATTTTCTGTAGTGTTTCTATTTTTGCAGGACGATAAAAAGAGAGCTAATGAAAGACAAAGTATGCAATTAATAAATATTAATAATTTCTTTTTCATCATTCAATCCTCCTTATGACACCGTTACAGCAAATGATAACAGGCTATAGTTACCACAAGAATCAACTGTATAGTAATAGATAGTCCATATTCCTGTTACATCAGGTGAAAAACTATCAGAATCTATTATCACAAATGAACCAGTAGGTCTTTGAGCGTAGATGCTATAAGTTAAGTTTTGATCAACGTTATCACTAACCTTAGCAGAAGGTAAGGAAATAGATTCACCTAATTTTATAGATTTAGTGACAGTACCATTAACCATAATAGTTGGTGAAATATTGTCATAACAATATATATTAAAACTTAATGATGTTTCGTTACTGAATTTATCTATCGCTTTAAATATAACGTTATATTTACCAAATTCTGTTATTTCAAATGAACAATAACCATCTTTACCTGTTGATAATACTTTACCGTTATATTCAACTCTAACAGTAGCGCTACAGTATTTATCAAATAGATCAAATGAATCATAATTGAATGATACTTCATCACCTATCTTGTACAGCCTATTTAAATCAGTATAGATGATTGTTGGTTCAGTAATGTCATCAGCGTTATATGAGAAATCTTGGTTTCCACAGAACTTAGAAAATTGTATTGTTGTTTCATTTATTGAATTATATAAACTTATATTTACATATGCTTTTCCGCTTTCAAAGCCATCAAACTCATCACCATTATCATAATTAGTTATCTTAAGGACAGCGTTAAGTCCATCATAAACCCATCCATTTGAGTAAACAATATCAAACGGAATCTTTGCTGTGCTTATAGCGCCTGCTATAACTACAGATGAATCTTGATTAGATAAAACGCTTGAATCAGCTTTGTTCTTTAAGATATTTAATGTAACTGAATGATTCTTATTTACACTATCAGTTAATGTAATAACTAGCTTTGGAGCGTTTTCGTTTGCGTTAATTGCTTTAAAGTCGAATTCAACCATGCTAGTTAATACAGGGTTTAAGAAATAGAATGAACTATCTCCGTTAGATGCAGTAAACACCATTTCTCCATCTAGATTATCTATAGACATATTATCTGTAACAAAGAAATCTCTAATGAACTTACATTCTTTTGCGTAGAATGAATATTCTTTAGATACAGATGTATTATTTAGAATGTTGCTTGCGATTATTTTAAATTTATATTCTCCCTCTTCTTTTGGAATATAATCTTTTGTTATTTCTTTATATACTCCGTTTGATGGTTCTTTTATCGCATAAGTTACTTTGGCATTTACACCATCGCTGAACGATGAATAATCGATAGCGCTAAATTCTGGTATTACTAGTTTATTTCCTACTTCTACTACTTCATCTACTAAAGGGAAATAAACGACAGGCGCTTCATCTATATATGTAAGGATAGGATAATCAAAATAGATAGGTGTATCATAATAATCCGTAACTGTATATCTTAAAGTGTATACACCTTGTTTTAAAGGGATGAAATAATTATCGCTAGATATTTCAACATTCTTATCGTTATATAGAACACTTACACTATATTTCTTGTTGATAGAGCCGCCATAAACAATCGCTTTAGGAATGCTTATACGTTCACCAACTTTAGCGTTTGAATCTAGCTCATCTAAAAGGCTTAGGTGTAAATCATTAATTCCTTTTCTAATTTCTACATTTCTAACGTTTTTACCAACGTTACCAGATCTGTCTTTTGCAGATGCGACAATTGAATAGGTTCCATATCTATCTGGTGTAAACTTATTATCAACTATGCTTATTTCTTTTTGATTAGTTTCGCCATAATTATAGAATACTTTATAGTTGATATCATAGATAAAGCCATCTAGTAAATCATAAGCGAAACACTCAGTAATAGGCATTGGTCTATTTATTTCACCATAGAGATTATCTTCATCTAAAACAGTTTTTTCAATAACTAGTGGTGGGTTATAATCTATAACTCTACCTTTAGTGAAATCCATACCGTTATATGATAGAATCGCAACTTGCGCAGTTCTACCGCTGACGATATTGATAAATCTGATGCTGACCTCTAGTTCGGTTGAATCAAAACCATCCCAAGGAATATCAGTTCCTATCATGTATCTTCCATCATCTAAATCACGAACAAGAACTCTTTTTCCTCTATCACTTCCTGTAACTGAAAACACTTGTTTTGTTTCATAGTCTAAAGCTAAGAAACCACCTAAAGGAAGTTTGTTGTCGAAGCCTTGTGGAACACCATCATAATCAGAAA
>CALCVH010000019.1 GCA_937907585.1 uncultured Bacillota bacterium
AATATTTAGTATATGGTAGAGGCGGATCTGGAACTATAGATGAAACTCATAAGATTTTAGTTGATTTATCAATAGCACAAACTAAATCTACTGTTGAAGAAGTAGTAGAAGATAATTTAACTTTTACAGTTAATGATAAATCATTTACTGCGACTACAGGAACTCATCTATTTAATGAATTAACAGATAAGGCTGCATCTTATAAGATGTTAGTTTATACTAAGGCATCAGGATTAGAAGTTATTACTTGTAATGGTTATGGTGTTGCATTAGTATTAGATAAATATGGTAGACTTGATAGAATCTACGATGGCGCTAATGCTAAATTATTTGACGCTGAAAATCCTAACGGTAAAACTGGAGCAGGATTTGGTGGAGGAGATTATGCAACATATGCATATACTCAATTACAAGATGGTGAAACTCTAATTATCTTCCCTAACGATGGCGTTAACGCAGCTGATTCATCTAGAACATTCGCTCTTGGCTTAAGAATGAATGGTTCAATTGGCAAGTTTGCGACTTTAGGAGATTTCAAGTTTGCGGAATATATTGAAGGATTAATTTCTGATAACGCTGAAAACTTTGTAACATTATCTCAAGCAAAAGTTGTTGGTGATGGCGTTGTTGAAACTGCGATTCCTGCAACAGTAGTTACAAAAGAATTTGGTGGAAACTTAAGTGCTAAATATTTAATTGATTTCACTAAATATGACGGAAACTGGGGCGCTTTAGCATTTGTATTTAAAGGCACTGCAGAAGATTACAAGAATATATGCTGGAATTTTGATGGCACAAATAACACATTAACAACAAGTGGAACAACAGGTAACTGGTTAGCATTCGTTGTAACACATGGAACTTATCAAATATTACAATGTGTTGATGGTGAAGTATCAAATGTTGATGGAGCTAATTTTGGTGGACTTAATGGATATTCATTCTGGTATTTATTCAACCAATTAACAACATTCACAATTGAAACAACTGATACTGCAAATGGCGTAGATGTTAAAATGACATTCTTCGCATCAAAGCATACAAGCAATGATGGAAATACTTATACTTGTGAATTCTCATCAAATAACAAAGCCTTATGGGGTTCTCAACAATTATATTTCGCTCATACAACCGGCAACGGAACATTAAACGATAATAATAGCTTAAATAGAATTGCGGTAATTGATAGTGAATCTTCATATACTAAAGATATGTATCATGCAGGCTTATTCAAGGATGCATTAGCAGCTATATCATATGAATCAATAAATGAAGATAACTACTCAACTGTTTCTACTGCATATCAAAAAGCAAATGAATTATATGAAGTTCTAACTGAAAGCCAAAAAGCTCTAGTTACAGATGAAGAAACTCAAAAATTAGGAAAAGTTAAATCTGATTTAGATAATGTTGACGTTAGCGTATTAGCGAGATTAGCTATCGAAAAATTACCTACTGAAGCATTTACTAGAGAAAACTATTTAACTAACAAAGCATTAGTAGAAGACGCTCAAACTAAATTTAATAAACTAAGTGATGAACAAAAGGCTGTATTTACTGATTCTGAAAAAGAAGCATTAAAGAAAGCGGTAGATGATTTAGCTGAATTTGAAGATTTATTAAGTTATGCTGATCCAGTAGTAGCGTTAATAAACGAAATAACTTTACCAATTACTAATTATGGAAAATCATTAAAAGTTATCAGTAAAGCTAAAACTGAATACGATAAATTATACGATGAAGAAAAAGCTTTAGTATATAACAGTGCTGATTTAACAAATGCTTTAACTGCTTTAAGCGAATATGAAGAAGCTCATAAGATTGAAGGATATAACTTCGCAACAACTGTAGATAACTTCATGGAACTTAATGGTTTTGAAGGATTTAGCGCTGATAACAATGGATTAAAGATTAATACTTCTGAAAAAGACGCTAGTGTATATATCACTAAAAAGATTGAAAACGAAAAAGAAGTAACATTTGTTTTAGATTCAAGATTATACGATAACGCTTGGGGTAACTATTACTTCGTATTCAAATTAGATTCTATTAGAAGATGTCATAATGCCGGAAGCTGGGTACAATCTGGAAACTATGCAGTATTGTTAATAGGTGGTGATGGATTCAAAGTTATCGAATGTGTTAACGGCGAATTACCAATGACTACAGACGCTAATGGTAACCCAATCGCCAATTGGACAACATCTTTAGATTATCCAACTGATGAAGAAGGATCTCAAAACGATATTTTCTATATCCATAAGAACTATACAGTTTTAAAGATTAAGACTACTGATTTATATGAAGGTGAAGTTTATAAAGGATTCAAAGCTACATTTACATTAACTGGTGGAGAATCAGGAAAGACATTCGTAAGAGAATATACTTCAACTAATACATATTCTGAAGGTGCATCTTACTTTGGCCTTGAAATGTTCGTTTCAAATCCTATCAACAATGGTAACGGTGAAGGAATGACTGTTAGAGGGATCTATGTTGATGGTGTAACTGAATATGATGGCGCAGCTGTTAAAGCTCAAATGTTAAAAGAAATGCACGTTAATGAAGTGGTTAATCTAATTAATCAATTAACTGCAGATGTTAATAAAGATAATTATCAAACTGTTAATTCAAATTATCAAGCAGCTAACAATGCATATAAAGCATTAACTGATGAAGAAAAAGCAATGGTCACAAACGCTTCTACATTAACGGAAGTTAAAGCTAAACTTGATGAAGTTCAAGCTCAAATGCAAAAACAAGAAAAAGCTGACAATGTAGACGCTATGTTAAATGGATTAAGCGCTACAATCACTGAAAGCAATTACGCTTCAATGAAGGAAGCTTATGAAACTGCATTAGCAGCTTATAATGCATTAACTGATGATGAAAAAGCATTATTAACTAAGGATGCGACTATTCTAACAACTGTTAAAACTGCACTTGATGCATATGAAGCAACACAAAAGACAACTAAGGATGAAAATCCTACAACAAAAGAAGAAAACCCAACAACTTCTCCAGAAAAACCAATTACTGATAATACGAAACCTACAGAAACTAAGAAGAAAGGATGTAAATCTAGCGTATTCGCTAGCTCATCATTCATTCTTCTAGGAATATCTCTTATCGCTATCGCAACTAAGAGAAGAAAAGAAACTGAATAATTGTTAACGATTATTTATTAATAAATAGAGGGTGGCATATGCCATCCTCTATGGTATGAATTTGAAAACAACATAATCTCGATTATTTAATATATAAATTAGAGATGATGTCATTAACTTGGAGGTATTAACTTGAAAAAGCTGAAAATTCCAAATAGAATAATGATTCTGATTTTAACTATAATATTCTGTCTTTTATTATCTTCATGTACGTCAATAGAGATGAATTTAAAAAGAGATGGTAGTGGCACTTTAGATTTAAAAATAGCTAAAGTGTATAAAGATAAAGATGGAATTGAACAAACCTATTCAAGAGAAGAAGTTGACGAAGTAGTTAAAGATATAATAAATGCTGCAGAAGTCGACTCAGGAATGGAAGATAGAGTTAAGTTAAAAAGAATTAAAGAATACGATGATTATTATTCTGTTAAACTTTCATTTATGAGAATTCAATACTTATCTCAATCAAGCACTGGTGGAGATTTAGGTATCTATACTTATAAAGATAGTCAAGACTTTATTCAAGAATACGATAGTATCTCACTACTTCAAGATTATTGGCTATATGGCTCTTACAAATCTTTAATTAAATTAGTAACGAACACCAAATATTCATTTAAAAATGCTAGATTTGGTGATGAAAATGCAAAAATAACTCCAAAATATTTAGATGGAACTGAATTAAATAGTGAAGAAATTACTGATTTCTTTAGTGATAATGGTCCATTAAGCAAAAATAAAAAAGGAAAGATATTCACATTCTTTATCGTAGATATTGAAGGACTAGAAAGCATCACATTTAATTTTAGCGGAAACATTAAAGTATACGCATCTAAAAATGTAGAAAATGTAACAAAATCATCAATCACTGTTTTACCTGTATCTCAACAAGCGACTTTAACAGTTGTGGATAAAGATCCAGAAATAAAAAATGTAAACTGTTTTGTAGGATTTGTATATTTTGATTTAGCACCAAATTACTTACTTATTGGTATATTATCAACTTTAGGCGCTATATTACTAACTTTGATGATTATTGGAATTATAAAAGGAAGTTTTAAGAGATTCTTTAAATCAAAGAAATTTAGAGTAATTATTAAAAACTATGATCTTTATTTGATGTTGTTGCCATCAATGGTATTCTTGTTCTTATTTGCGTATCTTCCTATGGGTGGAGTAATTCTCGCATTTAAGAATTATAAGATATATGATGGAATATGGGGATCTGAATGGGCATCTCAAGGTGGACTTAAAAACTTTATAGATTTGTTCACATCACCTACATCAAACTTCGGTAAAATAGTAGCAAATACATTTATTCTCGCATTTTGGAAATTCATTTTTGGCTTCTTAATCGCAATAGTACTAGCTGTATTATTTAGCTACTTAAAAGAAGGATTATTTAAGAAATCTGTACAGACTATATCATATTTCCCATACTTTATTTCATGGGTTGTAATATCAACTATATCATATGTAATTCTCGCAACAGATGGTGGAACAATCAATAAAATACTAATATTCTTCCATCATGAGCCAATCAATTTCTATGCATCGCCAAAATACTGGAGGTTCATCCTAACATTTACCGCAATGTGGAAGACTGCAGGATATTCAACTATTGTATATCTAGCAGCTATATCAGGAATAGATCAATCTTTATATGAAGCTGCGAAAATTGATGGAGCTAATAGAATTGGACAGTTATTCCATGTGACGATTCCTGGATTATTACCAGTTTTAGGAATTCAAATAGTCTTCAGTTTAGGAAACTTAGTAAAAGATGACTTTGATCAAATATATACAATGGTTAGAGGCTCTGCATTATTAAGAGATACTACAGATACTATAGGAATGATTGTATATGAAAATATTTCCAATGCAGCAGCATATAGCAGCACTGCGGCAATGGGCATGCTTCAAGGATTAGTTGCGCTAATTCTAGTAGTTGTAAGTAACCATATCCTTAAGAAACACGATATTCAAGGAGCTTACTAGTTATGAAAAGAGGAAAACATACTAGTAGCATATTAAAAACAAGAGGCGAAAAAGTATTTGATGTATTCAACATTTTCTTAATGATACTATTCGCATTACTCTTCATTATTCCTATACTTCTTGTAATCAATTCATCGTTTACTGCTACAAACGAACTTACAAGATATGGATATACATTATTTATCAAAAAATTCTCTTTAGAATATTACAAAGCAATCTTTAATATGGAATCTAGTCAGTTTGCTAGATCTATACTTAATTCCATCATTATAATGATTGGAACTGTAATAATAATGGTAATCAATACTTCTTTAGCTGCTTATGCGCTAACTAGAAGAAAATTACAATTTAAAAAGATTATTTCATTCTACTATATTATTCCAATGTTATTTGGAGGAGGAACAATACCTTATTTCTTAGTAATTAAGAGTTTAGGTTTAATCAATACTTGGTGGGCAATAATACTCCCAAGTGGTGTTAGCGCATGGTATATATTACTAGTTAGAAATTTCTTTACAGGAATACCAGAATCACTATATGAAGCAGCAGAACTTGATGGAGCATCAAATGTTCAAGTGTTATTTAGAGTTGCGCTTCCATTAGGATTCCCTATTATCGCAACAATAATCCTCTATACATCAGTTGGAGTATGGAACGACTGGTTCCAGGCATCATTATTCATAGATTCAAATCACTATGATTTATGGCCTATTCAAGCATTTATTAGAAGGCTAGAAGATAGTGATGAATTCTTAAAAGCATATTTTGGAAACACATCTCTTAACTATAGCGGTATTAGAGCAGCAGCAGTAATAATCTCACTAATACCTATAGTAATAGCGTATCCATTTGTACAAAAGTTTTTCATTAAGGGAACTATGGCAGGTTCCGTAAAAGAGTAATAGAAAGGAGCAAAATATATGAAAAAAACAATTTTTACATTATTATTAATTTGCTTAATGTTTTTAGTTGTAGGTTGTAATAAAACTGAAGATACTAAAAAACAAACAACCACTGAAGGTTCAAATAACTCTAATGAGCAGAGTTCTACTAAAAATGGACAATATTCAACTTGGGCTGAAGCTAAAGCTAATAGAGTTGAAATAACTATCTATGTTGATGAATCTAACGTTTATGGCTCTTATGTTAAAGGAGTTGATGAAAACACGGTAGAAGAAGCGATAGAAAGAAAGTTCTGGGAAGATACAGGACTCGCTATAAAATTGAATGTCCTATATGAATCTCATTCAACATTCTCAACTACATTCGGTGCAGTTATGGCTGCATCAACATGGGACGCTGCAGTATCATATTTAGGTCAAGCAGGTATTGAAGAAACAATTCTAAACCAAGATGTTACATTAGATATCACATCTATGCTTAGACAATATGGCCCTAATATCATAAGCACTTTAACTGAAGATTCACTTAATGCAGTAACAAGTTACAATGATACAATCATTGGTATTCCATCTCAAAATATTACTAAACAAAAAGCTGTGTTAATCAGAAAAGATTATATGAGACAAGTTGGATATACTGAATCTAAAGAAGAAGCTGAAGCTTCTAATGGTACATTAACTTGGTGTAGAACATTAAATGATTTCGATACAATGGTAAGAAAGATGAAAAACGAAATTCCAGAATGTACTACTCCTTTATCTGGTTCAGTATACGATATGGAATTCACATTACTTGCAGGTTGTATGGATTCTACTGGCTATCAGTATCGTTCTATTAACTATAATAGTGATGGATCTATAAAGGAAGTTGTTCCTGGATGGATTAGTGAAAATTACGGAAAAGTATTAAAACAAGAATATACTTGGGTTAAAGATGGAATCTGGGAAGCAGATAATATGACTATTACTAACAATAATAGATTATCTAACTTAGCAGCAGGTAAAACTGCAGTATACTTCGCAAACCCTACTATCACTAATTTAATTGATGTAGTAAGAAGAGTTAAAGAAATAGAACCTAACGCTGAATTCACTATTTTAGATCCACTTGATGCGGTTGATGAAAATGGTAACGCAATCGAAAATAGTGGAGCATTTGTAGAAGTATCTAAAAATACAGATTGTATCGTATTCAATAAGAGAAGTAAAAAGGTTCCTCTATTAATTCAATATCTCAACTGGATGTATTCTAGCAAAGAAAATTATGAATTATGCGCATATGGTATAAAGGGTGAACACTGGATCGAATCAGAATATGGAGATGATTATTATGATTATCCAGATGAATATTATATAACTCATAAATCTTATTCTGGAGTATTCGCATTAGTTCACAATGATGACTTATCATATAGAATCCCAATGCAGTACACTGAACAAGAAAGAAATTGGATAACTAAAGCAAGAAATTATAAATGCTTATCTAACCCTACAGATGGTATGTTGTTCTATGGAGCAAGCGCTCAAATAACAACTAATTTCATAACTGCAGAAGCAGGAATCTATCTAGACTGCGCAACATTAGCATGGGCTGGAACAAAAGATCCAGATACAACATTTGCTGCTTCAGTAGCGAAATATCGTGAACAAGCTTCAGATTATATTGAATGGTTAACAAATCAATATAAATTGTATAAAGCATCAAGATAGGTGATAATCATGAAAAAAGTTATTAGTTTACTATTAGTTTTTATATTGAATCTATCTATATTTGTGCTATGTTTTAATGTTAAAAATGTAAATGCTGAAGAAAGTGAATCTAATGAAAATTTAATTGAAGTAGCCGAAGTTAATAATTTAGCTAACTGGGAATACGATTGGAATACAGTAGAAATAGGCGCAGGTAAAACGAGTTTTGATTCAGGCAATTTGACTATGGAAAATATCAATCTCGCAACCGCAAACTACGCTTTATATCAAACAAACAAATTCAATGAATTTAGAATGGATATGTACGCTAATCTATATTTACCATCTCCATCTGATTTTGAGATTGAAGGAAACGATTGGTGCAATCTATATGTTACATTCTTTATCGATTTTGAAGATGCGAAACAGGTAGAAAACGTTGCGCAAGCCGCTTGTCCTTGGACAATGAATAAAGGTCACTTTTCAGTTTGTTTTGAAAGAATTGGCGGAAATAGCTGTTGTCAATTATTGATTAACGAAACATTTGATGGCGCAGGAAGTAATAGATATTTCTTAAAATCAGGTCCTGCAAAAACTGATTGGTGTGATAATGAATATCACTGGTTCTCAATAGTTACTAAAGCTACAAGAAGTAAAAACCCTGCAAGACCTAGACCTGAAGAAGAAGGAATTACTATTTCAGTTTATATTGATGGTGTTGAACAATTCTCATATTATCAATCTAACGTATATTATTCAAATACTAATCTTCAAGAAGAAGTTATCCCATTCTCAACTCAAAAAGGTTATTTAGGATTATGGGCTTCTTCATCATTCGCATCTAATTATGTTACTGAAAATACTGGTGTAAAATGCGACATTAAAAAACTACAAATAACATCATATGATGATTTAGAAGATCCTACTCTCGCAACTCCATATGAGAGATGTGCTCGTCCTGAAGTTAAACTTGACCCAGTTTTAAATTATTCACCTCAAGCATATTATGAAACTGGTGAAGAATTAGAAATTAAGTTATCTGAATTATTTGAATATGATGGAACTGAAAAATTAACTTATACATCATCAATTAAAGGCGAACCATTTGGAACTATAAGAAATGGATATTTTGTATGGACTCCAGATGAAGCTGGAACATATACAATTCATTTCACCGCAACTGATGGGGAAAAAGAAGCATCTAATGATGTAAGACTTAGAGTAAGAGAACCTGAAGTTGATCCAAATAAGACAACTAAAGTTGATGAACCTACTACTGTCAAAACTGATGAAGAACCAATTAGCGATGAACAAGATAGCTCAAATAAAAAGAGTGGATGTAAAGGCGGTATCGCACTATCTATTTTATCTATTCTTCCAGTAATGGGCGCAGTTGTATTATATAAAAGAAAAGAAAGATTATAGGTAACGCAGATGAAAAAGATAATTTCATTTGCGATAATACTTTCATTGATTCTTTTAATTACCGCATGTAATAAAGAAACTACAAATACAAATAATGATCAATCAAAAAATATGAGTAGCGATATAACGCAAAATAATAATACGACAAGTGAAATGAATTATAAGGTAGATGATTCAATGATCGCTAGCGGATATGTTAGATATGATCTAAAAGAACCGCTTAAGAGGTTAACTGAAGGAATTGGCGCACAATTTGATACTTGCGTTATTGATCCATATAATAATAAAGTAACAGAGTGGAGCGTATTTGAAAACGCAGTAAACATATCTAACTTACAGGCTGTAAGAATCAGATTCTATCCTGAAATGTATGAACGTGGAAATGATAATGATGATCCATTTTCATTTGATTATAATTCAAAAAATGTTGATTTTAATTCTTTAGAAATGCAGCACCTATATCAGCTTCTTGATTTGTTTGAAAAGAATCATATAAATGTGGATTTAAGTTGGTATGGATGTAGAACAACATTTAAATCAGAAGATGGTAGATATAATGGAAGTTTTTTAGGTGGAACTTACGGTGATGATGGTATTAACGGCTGGATGGTTGCGCCATCTAGTAAATACGTATCTAACCCAGTAGAAGAATACGCTGAAAGTGTCGCATCATGTCTTTATTATTTAATTGAAACAAAGAAATATACTTGTTTATATGAATATAGTATATTCCCTGAACCTGAAGGTGTTATTAGCGATTTAAATATGTATAAATCTATCGCTTTAAGCATAGATGGTAGACTTAAAAAGCTAGGTATAAGAGAAAAAATCAAATTCTCTGGACCAGCTGATTATGGAAATAACGCTAACAATTTAGAAAATAAATATTTAAGTCTTAACTGTGGATATGATAAGGTTGATTCATCTGTATATTGTTTTAGAGGCGCAATGGATGTTCGTGGTAATACTGTCACTCCATCATCTAATGAAGCGATGTATAATTTCGCTAAAGAACATGTTGATGTTTGCGAAAAGTATGGATTAAGTTGGGGTGTAGCTGAAAGTGGAACCGCAAACTTCATAACCGCTGTTACAAACGCTGATACTGAAACATATGATAGAGCGATGACTATGACAAGATTCTTTATTAACTTAACGAATGCTGGATGTACGAATATTAAATATTTCGTTTTCGCAGATTGTAGTTATGATGGAATAGTCAATGAAGAGGGCCTTTTCAGATTCGCTAAAACATACTATAAAGATTCTGATATCGACTATCAAGCTAAGCCTATATGGTACGCTTGGAGTTTGATTATGAGATATACAGATATTGGTAGTGAAATCTACCCTATAACAAACAATTATAGTGAAAACATTGATCCAAATATCTGTATTACTGCGTTACGTCTTCCAGATGGTTCATGGACATATGTGATGGCTAATATCTCAAATGAATCAAAGAAAGTTGCGATTGTAAACGAGAATATGAATAGACCAGAAGAAATGAAACAGTTTAGGTTAACTGCTTCAAGTGTTCCATTCGGAGAAGACGCAACTATTAAATTAATTGAAAAACAAAAAGATATTGATACATCGAATGGTATCGCATATGTGAATATACCAGCTAATGGAATAATTATTTTATCTAATAAAAAGTGAGGCAAATGATAATGAAGAAATTATTATTTAGTATATTATTTGTGCTAACTATGATATTTGTTATAGGATGCGAAAAGAATACAGAAGAAAATAAAACCACAAATAATAATAAAACTGATATATCTACAACAAATAATTCTTTAGACCCAAATAATATTGAAGTATTAAGTGAGTATCAAAGATATGATATTGGTGAAAAAAATGATGCGCCTTTAATTGGATTTGGTGCTCAAATGGATACCGACATCTTCATGCCTTGGAACAATATGACAAAAGAAGATGAAGAAATCTGGGAAAATAGAATCAAAGAAATGAATTTAAAATACACTAGAATTAAGTATTTCCCTGAATTTCTAGAAAGGGCGAATGATAACGATGATCCAAATGTATTCGATTATGATTCAAAAGATGTTGATTTTGAATGCGCAGAAATGCAAGCGTTATATAAAGTGCTTGATTTATGCGAAAAATATTCTATTAAAGTAGATTTTTCATTATCTGGTTGTTATCACTGGTTTGAATCATATGATGGTAAATATAAAGGAACTTGGCTAGGTGAAGATTCTTCAAGTGTATCAAATTATTGGGTTACTGGCCCAACTGATTTTGATGAATATGCTGAAAACATTGTTATAGTAACTAAATATTTGCTTGAAGTTAAGAAATATACTTGTATATGGGGCATATCTAATATATCTGAATCATTCTTCAATGAAAATGGTGTAAAATCATGGGATTCATATGTAGAAAGCTGTAGAATCATTAGAGATAGATTAATTAAAGAAGGAATTAAGGATAAGATTCTATTTATCGGTTGTTCAGAAAATGGCGGTGTTCCAAAATATTACAAAGAAGAGTTTGAAACAGTAAAAGATATTTTTGATGTTTGTTGTACAGGAAACTATAACTGGGATTATACTTGTGAAAATGAATCAATAAGAAACTATTTTACTGATATGCTTGATGTGGTAAAATATTATGGGAAAACTGATTTCGCTATCAGTGAATTCTGTCAAGGAAAACACTTCACAGATGCGGTACATAAAACTGATATAGATGATTATTCTGCAGGATTATATATCGCAAGATTCTGTATTGAAGCTGCGAAAGCGGGTGTAACAGCTTTTGACCACTATATTCTAGGCGACACATTCTTCACTAATTCATATATACATACTATGGGTTTATGGATGTATAGAGATTCAAATGTTGTTAATCCAGAATATATATCATGGGCAGCTCACCCTGAATACTATTTCTACGCAATGGTATCGAGATACACAGATAGAGGCGCCTACGCTTATAAGGTTAATGAAGAACTTAAAAGTGAATATGATGATGAAGATAGAGATATCGCAATTGTAGCGTTTGAACTTTTAGATGGTTCATGGTCATACTATATCGCAAATACATCTAATGAATCTAAAAAGATTGCGGTAGTAAACACATTATCTACTCATCCTCAACAAATGAACGCTTACAAAGTAACTGAATCATGGATACCAGAGGATAGAGCGTGTGTGCTTCCAGAATCATTTAAGGTAATTGACGCATCTAATGGTGTTGCGTATGTCACAGTTCCTGCTAACGGATTACTAGTTGTCTCAAACAAGATTGTTGAATAGAGGATAGAAAATGGAATCAATGGAAGAATTAAAAAAAGAGTATTACGGATTATTTAAGGAAGAATTAGATAAGTATTGTGCTCCTTTCTGGTTAAACAATGGAATGGATAAAACATATGGCGGTGTCTTAAACTGTTTAGATAGAGAAGGAAAAGTATTCTCTACTGATAAATCAGTTTGGATGCAGGGAAGATGCGGATGGATGTATTCACATCTATCTAATCTATTCGGAAAGAATGATGAATATCTAAAGTTCGCTAAAAGTTGTATAGACTTCTTAAATGAACACTGTTTTGATAAAGATGGTAGAATGTATTTTACTGTCACTAAAGAAGGATTACCTTTAAGAAAAAGAAGATACTGGTTCAGTGAATCTTTCTATGTTTCAGCTTGCGCAGAATACTATTACGCAACAAAAGAAACTAAATATTTAGAAGACGCTAGAAAAGTATATGATTTGATTGCGAATATATTTAAGGATGGTTCAACTGATCCATTTAAAATTTTCCCTAAAACATATCCTGAAACAAGAAACTTAAAAGCTATGGCTGGACCTATGATTCTTCTTAATGTTTCATCTATTATGAGAAAAGTAGATAAAGAGCGCCTTGACTTATATAATAAAAACATTGATTTCTATTTAAGTGAAATAAAGAAGCACTATAATAAAGATTTACATTGTATGTTAGAAAACATCACAGTGGATAATAAATATTTAAGTGAAGTATCAGAAGGAAGAATAGTTAATCCTGGACATGATATGGAATGTTCATTATTCCTTCTTGAAGAAGCAATTTATAGAAATGATAAAGAACTTCAAGAATTCGCTGAAACAGTATTTACTGATGCGATTAATATCGGCTGGGACAACGAATATGAAGGTGTATTCTATTTTAAAGACGCAGAAAATAAGCCTGTAGAAAGCTATGAACACGATATGAAATTATGGTGGCCTCATAACGAAGGAATAGTTGCGTCACTACTTCTATATAAAACTACAAAGAAAGAAGTATATCTTGAATGGTTCAAGAAATTAACTAAATACGCATTTGAACATTTCTCTGATAGAAAGTATGGTGAATGGTATGGATATTTAAGACGTGATGGTCTTCCAACTATGCCTCCTTGTAAAGGCTGCACATATAAAGGTCCATTCCACGTTATGAGATGCCTATCTAGCGTATTATGTATATTTGATGATAAAGAATTTGTTTAATTTATGAAAAACTACCAAAAATTTGATGAATCTAAATTTATTGTTCATCCAGATGGCTGGTTAAAAGATTTTCTTAATTTACAAAACAATGGGCTCACTGGAAATATTGAAAAGACTGGTGAGCCTTTTAAATCTTTTAGCTGGAACATTTTTGATGAAGAAGCATTAAATAAAATGGATCCACTTTGGAAATGGGTTCCTTTTGAACAGACCGCATATCACCTTGATGGCGCTACCACTTTAGGTAGATTATTAGATGATAAGAATCTAAAAGAAAAAACATCAAAAATAATATATGATGTCTTTGATAATATTGATAAAGATGGTTATATTGGTCCGTCATTTTTAAAAGATCCTAAAAAGACGAATAGGTGGCCACACACAGTATTCTTTAGAGCGGTATTCTCTAAATATTATGAAAACCATGATATTGAATTAATTAAAAAAATAGAAAACCATTATTTAAACAATAGAGTAGATTATAGCGAAGGAAGAAACGTAACTAATATTGAAATAATGTTATTAGTATATGGAATAACTAAAAATAAAGAACTCTTAGATTACGCCATTAAAACCTATGAAGATTTTCAAAAAAGAAAAAAAGATCCAGAATATGTAAATGAACATAATCTTGAAATAAATATGTTAAATAACACCGTTCCATATGAACATGGTGTAACATATAATGAAATCGCAAAGCTTGGTTCAATTATCTATATGTATACTGGAAATAAAAAATATCTTAAACCAAGTATAAACGCATATAAAAAGTTAGAAAAGTATCATTTACTTCCAGATGGATGCGTAAGTTCTAATGAGTTTTTAAGAGGTAAAAAACCAAATGAAACTCATGAAACATGTGATATATCAGACTACACTTGGTCACTTGGATATTTATTAAAGGCGACTAAAGATGGAAAGTACGCTGATTTAATAGAAAAGTGTATTTATAATGCAGGAATAGGTGCGGTATTAGAAGACTTTAAAGCCCTACAATACTTTTCTGGCGTGAATCAAATCGTTCTAGATAACAGTTCAAATCATAACTATTATAGAAGAGGACAAGACTGGATGCAGTATAAACCAGGTCATGTGACTCAGTGTTGTCAAGGGAATGTGAACAGGTTTTTCCCTAATTTTGTAAGTAGAATGTGGATGTCACATAATAAAACTATCTATTCAATATTCTATGGTTCTTCTTTATCAGAAATAAAATTCGGAAATAAAAAACTAGTAATAAAAGAAGAAACTGATTATCCATTTAATGAAGAAATAAACTATTCTTTTAGTGGTACATACGATAACTTCTTTAATTTAGGTTTAAGAATCCCATCATATTCAAATGGCTATAAATTATATATAAATGGTGAAACTAAGAATTACGATATTAAAAAAGGTTTTATCGTAATTGATAATTTAAATAAGAATGATGTGGTTAAATTAGTTCTAAATTCAAAAATAGAAGTAAGCGTATATGAAAGAAATGGTGTAATAGTAGAAAAAGGACCACTATTATATTCTCTTGGTGAAAAGGGTAAAAGAAATAAATATTTTATAGAAGAATATGGTTATCCAATATATAATATTTATTCGTCAATTCCATGGAATTATGGAATAAATTTAGAAGAAGTAAATCCTAAATTAATTAATCTTAATTCAAATGGATATAAATGGGATTTAGATAACATACCTTTAGCGATAGAAATTGAAGCGCATAAAATATATTCATTAAAAGAAATAAGAAAAAGAATAGTCCCTACTTCAACAAATGAATTCAAAAAAGAAACAGAAAGAATCAGAGGTCATTTTAGATTTACTCCAAATATTAAAACATATAGTAATGGATATGGCGCAAAAGAAGTAATAAGATTATATCCATATGGCGCTTGTAAAATTAGAATGTCCGTATTACCAAGAATAAAATAATACTCCAAATCGGCTGATTTGGAGTATTTATATAAGGCAACTATCTATATTTTTCTTTATAGTCTTCATATAATTTTCTAGCTTTGATTGAGTCAGCTTGTGGGCTCATAAAGTGAGAAAATTCAAATGTAATTATATTAGAAACATATGGTTTAACGATATTGATATGATAGTCTAGAGTCTCTACATCTAAAGATTCAAAATAATCACCACTACGTTCGAATGATTCTACATTCGCCCATAGTTCAATACCGTGTTTATCACACGCTTTCTTAACATATTTAAAATATTCACCTATATGTTCTTCAGGAGATGAACCATCTTGGAATGCACAATAATCAATATTATTTCCTGATTTTGTGAATATTTTATCCCATTCCGCAAATGTATCAATTGGAGATATTTCATCTTTTTCAACTAGTACATTAGTATAGAAGAAAGGACTGATTAGTACTTTCTTATCAGGTGTTTTTTCTTTACACATTTTTGATAGAGAATAGAAGATATCAGTAATATTTAATACGTCATTACCAACTTCATGTGGAATATACCAACCATAGAATGATTTATATTTTGAGTACCTTTCAATAACTTCATCAGTGAAAATATCATTCATTTTAATTTCGTTTTCACTATCTCCATCATCCCATGTCAAATTCTTTATATACATTCCAAAGAAGACTTTCATATCTCTTTTTTCGCATTCTTTTAAAATAAAGTCTGCGAGATCTATAACACCATCTTTATTAGACAATAGTTTAGAT
>CALCVH010000020.1 GCA_937907585.1 uncultured Bacillota bacterium
TAGACCAATGATGGGAGAATTCTTATTATATAAAGATGGAATCTTATTTGGTGGTATATATGATGATAGATTATTAATTAAAATTACAAAGAATAATAAGAAATATAATATGGAGGAATCTATACCATATCCTGGTGCTAAGGCAATGTATTTAGTAAATGAAATAGATAATTCAATATTATTAAAAGAAATAATAGAAGCAACACATAATGATTTAAAATAGCTAGGCTTATTTAAAAGCTTATTTCTTCGCAAACGTGATAAAACAGGGTTGAAAACATATTCGCAAACGTGATGGTGATTCAGATGAGTGAAAAAATCTTGTGTGCTATATAAAAAATGAGAATAGAAGGTTTAGATTATTATTATCCTGTAGATAAACAAATAATGCTTTGATTTGTCTCATAAAATGGTTTAATCAGTTGCTTATTGGCACCAAATCCATTAAATGTTATTTATAAAAGAGGCTGAGAAACTATCTTAGTTTCTTAACAGCCCCTTTAAATGGATATAATTTTATTAATGAATTATTTTATTAAATCTTCTATAGAACAACCAAGCGTTTTTGAAAGAGAATATAGAGGTTCTGCTTGAGCTTTTGAAATATCGGCAGTTCCTTGTTCATAAGATCTAATCGTACGAATTGGTACTGATGCTACACAAGTGCAAATTAATATAGATTAAATGTTAAAACGTGTAAAAGAATGAAGATAAAGGTTTGAAAAACGTGTAAATTTTATTGAAAAACGTTTGAAAAACGTGTAAAATATATTTGGAGATGGTTCATATGTTCAAAAGAAAAATAATGAATGAAATAATAAGGTGGGAAGACTCGCTTAAAATAAAAAAAAGAGCTTTACTAATTAAGGGGTTAAGACAGGTTGGGAAGACAACTATAGTTAAGCAATATTGCAAAGAAAAATATAATAATGTTGTTTATATTAATTTTATGGATAATGCATCATTGAAAAAAATATTTGACAATGATTTGGTAGTAAATGACATAGTTAGAGATTTATCAGCAGCAATACCTAGTGCAAAATTCGTTCCTAATAAAACTGTTATTATTTTTGATGAACTACAGGAGTGTGCTAATGCAAGATCTGCCATTAAACCTTTTATGATTGATGGACGATTTGATATTGTTGCAACAGGTTCTCTTATAGGTTTAAGAGGGTACAATAAAAAGAAATCAAAGGGAGTGCCAACAGGTTTTGAATACACTATAACAATGTACCCTATGGATTTTGAAGAATATTTATATGCTAAAGGAATTAGTGAAGATTTATTAGAATATATAAGAAACTGTTTCTTAAAAAAAGAAAAAGTTAGCGAATCAATTAATTCATCTTTTATGAAATATTTTAAAGAGTACTTATGCGTGGGTGGAATGCCTGATGTGGTTGATTTATTTTTGAAAACTAGTGACCTGAATCAGGTCTATGATTTACAAAGAATTATTTTAGAACAGTATAAGGATGATTTTGGAAAACATCTAGATAAAAACGAGGAAGAAACAATAAATAAAATTGAATTGGCAAGAATTATGAGTGTATACAATTCAATCCCTTATCAGTTGGCTAAAGAAAATAAGAAGTTTAAATATAGTGAGATTGCTAAAAACGCAAGAGCAAGAGAATATTATGATTCAATTATATGGCTAAAAGAATTTGGATTAATAAATATATGTAATAATCTTTCCAACCTTGAATTACCATTAGATGCATACAAAGTAGATGATGAATTTAAAATATATGTCGCTGATACAGGCTTGTTTGTAGCAATGCTAGAAAAGGGAACAACTAATAATATTTTAAATGGCGATTTAAAAATTTATAAAGGCGCTATATTTGAAAATATAATTGCGGATGCATTTTCAAAAACAGGAAAGAATCTATACTATTATAGTGAAACTAGAGGATTAGAAATAGATTTCGTTTCTAAGTACGATAATGAATTGACAATGATTGAGGTCAAGGCTAGAAATGGGAATGCAAAATCATTAAAAGAAATATTAATTAGCGAAAAATATAATGTAAATAAAGCATATAAATTAATTGATGGCAATATATCAATCAAAGATAAGGTTATAACAATTCCGTTGTATATGGCTTATTTAATAAATTAAAATTGGTGTATTTTTTTGTATGAATAAAACAAAAAACAGACCAGTTAAAAAAGCGATAATAGAAAATAATAAGGAAACGCAACTCTTTTTAAATGTATATAATTTTATTAATGAATTATTTTATTAAATCTTCTATAGAACAACCAAGCGTTTTTGAAAGAGAATATAGAGTTTCTGCTTGAGCTTTTGAAATATCGGCAGTTCCTTGTTCATAAGATCTAATCGTACGAATTGGTACGTCAGATAAAACTGAAAGTTCTTTTTGACTTAACATTTTTTGTTTTCGAAATTCCTTTAGTTTTGAGACGAATGATATTCTTTCTTTAAACAATTCAATGATTTTTGATATATCCATCTCATGATATGGAAAATACTCGTTTATCAATTTACTGCATGGATAAACGGAAAGCAACAATTTATATGGTTTATTTAAATACCATTGAGCGTAAGCAAGAACGTATCCCACCCAATATTCAGGAGAGGCAAAGTCACTTGTTTCAATTTCCCTTGGTTCTTTATTTAATAGAATGGCTAATAACTCGTTAGATGATTTTCCTAAAACATAAATAGGATCAGCATTTTCAAACGCTTTACAGACGTGAGAAGAAGTAAACATTTTAGCAAAATCATCTATATTAATGCTTTCTGTCAAAACGGCTAGCTCAAACATCTCAGCGAGTTTTGATTGAATTGTTGAGAGATATTCTTTATTGTATGCGTGGATCATTAGGATCAATTCCTTTCATTATATCGTTAAGGTATAAATCGTCTATAGAGGGTGTTCCGCGACGATTCATTAAAAATTCTTTTCGTGCATTTTCGTTTCTTTCTAATCTTAAAAGATAGTAGGTTTTCGAGTCTGCCTTTTCATATCCTAAAAAAGTGATTTGTTGAAAAGCTTTTTTAGATATAAGCACTATTTGTTCGCCTAGATCACCTAATCGTAAAGCTTCCGACAATCGTTTAACAGAAATTGTATTATTAAGAAAATTTTCAGCATAAGCAAAATAAGAATCGTCTGCTCTATAACCTTTAATGATATCGTATTGATCAATCTGAATATTAAAATGTTCAATTAAGTATTTCTTACCCATTTTAGAAATATCGCTTTTTAAATTGAAAACTCTGTTTTGTAAAAGAATAGTAATCCAATGTAAAACTGTTGCGTTTTTTGAAAGATCAAGAATTTTAAGATTCGAAAGATCAAGAGAATACTTGTTTGCAAAACCATCTTTTGCATCGCTTACTGCCCATTCTTTAGCAAGCTCAAGAGATTCAGTACAATAAAATCCTCGGCCATAATCATTATTCAATTTTCCAGCTTCATACTTTGGATTTTCAATTATAGATACAGATCCATGATAGATAATAAGATTTTTCGTTTTCATAATTATTAAATCCTTTACACATCTATTATAACATTACAATGTCATAATACAAATAAAAAAATCACATTGTGATGTTATTTTTTTAAGAAAATTGGACTTTCAACCTATTTATTATTGTTTGAAACGAAATAATTACTAATCATTTTATTAACTTGTTTATGACTATATAGTAAACTTAATACAAATAGGGAAAAAGGGAAAACGTATTCCCGGAAAACGTATTCCCTAAAAGATGAGATGATATAAAACGAAATATTTTCAGAGAATAATAGAACTATCGTGGATAAAAAAAGAGAAATATATCTATTTGGTGCTTCTTGATTCGATAAAGATTTGTTAAGTGTTTGTGATAATAGTCTTAATCTCATAGATTTGAATATAATGTTCAATAATGAAAATAATTGAAATTATAATAGTCGTTCTAAATTGAAGGATTATTAGATGGGATTAATAAACAACAAAATTAAAAAATTTTAATATTGTTATAAACAATATAAAATGATACAATAATCTTTGGTGATATTTTAAATATGGAGAGTATTATGGGAAAATTAAACAAAACTGCAGAATCTCATATCATTGAGATAGTAGAAAGGTACAAGAATGAAAAAACACCTTTAATGTTAATTCTAAGTGATATCCAAAACGAATATGGATATATTCCACTAGAAGTACAAGAATTAGTTTCAGCTAAAACAGGTATTCCTGTTGCGGAAATATATGGTGTTGTAACATTCTATTCTTACTTTTCTTTAAAACCAAAAGGAAAATATGTTATTGGTGTTTGCTTAGGAACAGCTTGTTATGTAAAGGGATCACAACAAATCATCGATAAGTTCCAAGAATTATTAAAGATTAAACCAGGCGAAACTTCTGAAGACGGATTATTCACATTAGATGCGCTTCGTTGTATCGGTGCATGTGGTATCGCTCCAGCGGTAACAATTAATGGAAAAGTATATTCAAAAATGACTGTCGATCAAGTTTCTAAGATCGTAGATTCATATAAACAGGAGGCTCAAAATGTTTAATAGTTTTGAAGAATTTGATAAGAAGAGCCAACATTGCGTTGAATGTATTAATAAGAAATTTAATGGCGAAGATGGTAAAAGACACATTTTAGTATGTGGTGGTACAGGATGTTTATCATCTCAATCAATGGACATCATTGAAAGATTCGAAAAATTAATCGAAGAAAAACAACTTCAAGATAAAGTTACCGTTAATAAAGTTGGTTGTTTCGGTTTCTGTTCACAAGGTCCATTCGTTAAAATCTTCCCTGAAGATACATTATATAGAATGGTTAAAGTAGAAGACACTGATGAAATCATTGAAAAAGATATTATTGGTGGAGAAATAGTAGAAAGATTATTATATATTGATCCACAAACTAAAGAAAAAGTTACAAAACAAGATGACATTACTTTCTACAAAAAACAAGTTAGAATTGCATTACATGGATGTGGTGCAATCAACCCTGAAAAGATAGAAGAAACATTAGGCGTTGGTTCATTTAAAGGCTTAGAAAGAGCTTTAAAAATGGATAGAGCTGACGTTATTAAAGAGATTTTAGATTCAGGTTTAAGAGGCAGAGGCGGAGGAGGATTCCCTACTGGCCGTAAATGGCAATTCGCATACGCTCAACAAGCTGATGAAAAATATGTTGTATGTAATGGTGATGAAGGCGATCCAGGAGCATTCATGGATAGATCTATCCTTGAAGGTAACCCAATCGCAGTTATAGAAGGTATGATGATAGCTGGTTACGCTATCGGTGCACAAAATGGTTATTTCTATGTTCGTGCTGAATACCCAATCGCTGTAAATAGACTCAGAATCGCTATTAAACAAGCTGAAGAATTAGGCTTAATTGGCGATAACATCATGGGAACTGATTTCTCATTCAGAGTACACCTAAGATTAGGCGCTGGTGCGTTCGTATGCGGTGAAGAAACAGCTCTACTTAACTCAATTGAAGGACAACGTGGTATGCCTCGTCCTCGTCCACCATTCCCAGCTGTTAAAGGTTTATGGGGTAAACCAACAATCATCAATAACGTTGAAACTTTAGCGACTGTTCCATATATCTTAAGAGAAGGCGCTCAAAAATTCGCTAGTTATGGAACTGAAAAATCTAAAGGTACTAAAGTATTTGCTCTTGGTGGAAAAGTTAACAATGTCGGATTAGTTGAAGTTCCAATGGGAACAACTCTAAGAGAATTAATTTATGACATTGGTGGTGGAATCCCTAATGGAAAGAAATTCAAAGCTATTCAAACTGGTGGTCCATCAGGAGGATGCTTAACTGTTGATGACTTAGATACTGAAATCGATTACGATAACTTAATCGCTAGTGGATCAATGATGGGTTCAGGTGGCGCTATCGTTATGGATGAAGATAACTGTATGGTAGACGTAGCTAAATTCTATATGGAATTTATCTGTGATGAATCATGTGGTAAATGTTCTCCATGCCGTATAGGAACTAAGAGAATGCTTGAAATCTTAACAAAGATTACAGAAGGCAAAGGCACAATGCAAGACCTTGATGACTTACAAGAATTAGCAGAAGCCGTTAAAGCAAACTCACTTTGTGGCTTAGGACAAACTGCGGCTAACCCAATCGTATCAACAATGAGCAAATTCAAAGATGAATACATCGCTCATATCGTTGATAAGAAGTGTCCAGCTCACGTATGTAAGAACTTAATGGAATATGTAATCGATAAAGAAAAATGTATCGGTTGTGGAATGTGCGCTAGAAACTGTCCAGTTAGTACAATCAGTAGAACTGATTATATTGCACCAGGACATAAACTCGCATCTATGGAAATTGATCCAAGCAAATGTATTAAATGTGGTATGTGCCAATCTGTATGTAAATTTGGCGCTGTATCAAAGAGATAATGGAGGAATTATAAATGGCTAAAATCAATATTAAAATTGAAGGTCAACCATATCAAGTTGAAGAAGGATTAACTATCCTTGAAGCAGCTAGAGAATGTGGTTATGAAATTCCTACTTTATGTAACTTTAATCATGGTGAATGTTCTTTAGCATCTTGTCGTGTTTGTTTAGTTGAAGCAACTGGCGCTAGAGGACTAGTAGCATCTTGCGTATATCCAGTAGCTGAAGGTATGGAAATTAAAATTTCTTCTCCTAAAGCAACTAAAGCAAGAAGAATCAGTGTTGAATTATTATTATCTAACCACTCTTTCCATTGTCAACAATGCGATAAGAATGGACATTGTGAACTATTACATGTAGCTCAAATGGTTGGCGCTAGAGAAGGTAAATTCTTCGGTGAAAAGACTGAAACATTCTACGATGATGTTAACCCATCAATCGTTCGTGATACTTCTAAATGTATCTTATGTGGAAGATGCGTTAATAGATGCGCATCAATACACGGAACTGGTATTTTAGGATTTGAAAGAAGAGGATTTAAGACTTTTGTTTCTCCAGCTGGAAATAGAGGATTCGATGAATCTCCATGCTTACTTTGTGGACAATGCGTTAACGTATGTCCTACTGGCGCTTTAATGGAAAAGAGCGAAATCAACAAATTAGATGAAGCTATGGCTAAAGGCAAATTCGTTGTTGTACAAACTGCTCCTGCAGTTCGTGCTGCATTAGGCGAAGAATTTGGCTTACCAGTTGGAACTCCTGTTACAGGTAAAATGGTTGCGGCATTAAGACGTTTAGGATTTAATAGAGTTTATGATACTAACTTCGGTGCTGATTTAACTATTATGGAAGAAGCTAATGAACTATTAAGCAGAATCAAGAATGGTGGAACTCTACCAATGATTACTTCTTGTAGTCCTGGTTGGGTAAACTATGCTGAATATTTCTATCCAGAAGTATTAGATAATTTATCAAGCTGTAAATCTCCTCATCAGATGCAGGGCGCTATCATCAAATCATACTTTGCGAAAGAAAAGAACTTAGATCCAAAAGATATCTGTGTAGTATCAATTATGCCTTGTACTGCTAAAAAGTTCGAAAAAGAACGTAAAGAAATGGAAGTTGATGGAAATAGAGATGTTGATATCGTATTAACAACTAGAGAACTCGCTAGAGTTATCAAGAGAAGTGGTATCAATTTCAATAAATTACCAGATGAAGAATTCGATCAAGATATCATGGGCGACTACACAGGAGCTGGTGTTATCTTCGGTGTTACTGGTGGTGTTATGGAAGCTGCATTACGTACAGCTTATAAAGTACTAACAGGAAGCGAAAGAAAACCAATTGAATTCACTGAAGTTAGAGGTTTAGCTGGCGTTAAAGAAGCAGAAATCGATTTAGGCGCAGCTAAAATTAAGGTTGCGGTAGCTTCTGGTATGAAGAACGCATCTAAATTATTAGATGAAATCAAAGCCGGAACTAGCCCATATACTTTCATTGAAATCATGTGCTGTCCAGGTGGATGTATCAATGGTGGTGGACAACCTTATGTTAAACCTATGTTAATGCCTAACGAAGAAAACGATATCTATGAAACTTACAGAACAAAGAGAGCTAACGCATTATATAGCGAAGATGAAAGACAAAAAGTTCGTCAATCTCACAACAATCCACAAATCATTGAATTATATGAAAAGTATTTAGGCGAGCCTAACTCTCATAGAGCTCACGAATTACTACATACTACATATAATAAATCTAGAGAAAAATATCCTGTTAGAAAATAATAACAGTTATAAAAATATCCTCAGCCTAAAACTGAGGATATTTTTATATAGCGATATAGTACATATAGCCTTTCTTTATTAATTTATTCTCTTTTATTAATTTTGAGATCATTCTTGATACTGTTTCTCTAGGTAGATTTACCTTTTTAGATAAAAGAGTAATAGACTTTATTTCAATATGATTATTGATACTATTTGTTTTTAAATAATATATAACTCTATCTATAGATTTTTTATGAGATAATAATTTAACTTGTTGTTTAACTAAGAAAGATTCATTAGTAATAATAGATAGATAAGCCTCTAGAAATTCTTTATCATTAGTTAATAAATTTAATAATAATGTCTTTGATATAAATACAATTTTAGATGATACACTAACATTTATATCTCCAAGATATTTTTTCTTATCTTGGAACATTAAGAAATGTCCAAAAAAACCACCCTCGTTTATTACACTAATAGTTTCTTCACTCTCTTCTTCAGAAATAGTAGATATATTTATTTTTCCTTTTAATATATATCCTAAACTAGAACAGACTTCACCCTCTCTATATATGATATCTCCTGCTTTATATGAAGATATTTTTAATGTTCCTTCATCTATTAATTTTAAAATCTTATTCCTAATAATTTCACTGTTATTCATATTCTCTCCTACTGTGACAAATATCACAGCATTTTAATTTTATATTATATATAATATTTTTGCAACAGAGGTGAAAGAAATGAAGAAAATAAGTCTTATATTAATAATGTTATTAAGTTTTGTACTAGTCGCTTGTACAAAAACTACAAAAGAATCTAGACAAGCAAGCGTTATTGTTCCAAGTGGAACTCCATCGCTTGCGGTAATGAATTATATTAAAGAAAACAGCGATTCAAAAGTAGAAGTAGTAGAAGGATCTGATCCTTTAATCGCAGCTTTTGCGAACACATCTTATGATGCGATAATTGCGCCAGTTAACTTAGGAGCCAAATTCTATAATAGTGGAACTAGTTCATATATTTTGGCTAAAACTATCGTATGGGGAAATCTCTATATAGCTTCAAGCGAGAATATTACGTCTATAGATGATTTAAATGGCGAAAAGCTAGTTGTATTTGGAAAGAATTCTACACCAGACATCATCACTAGAATCGTTTTAGGAGCTAAAGAAAATTTAAATGTTGAAATTGAATATGTATCTGATGTTCAAACCGCAAATAGTTTATTGGTTTCAGGAAAAGCTAAATATATAGTTACCGCAGAACCAAGTATTTCTAAGATAAAAGATCAAAAAGGTTTAAAGACACTAGATTTACAAGAAGAATATAGCAAAGTTACTGGTGAAACATCTTATCCTCAGGCAGGTATCTTTATTAAAAAGAGCGCTAAAAATGATGAATTTACTAATAATTTAGTAAACGCATTATTAGATTCAGTAAGAAAAACAAATAGTAATAAAGAAGATACAGCAAATAACGCAGTAGAATTAAATCAAACATTTAAGACTCTAGGTGCTGAAACCCTTATTAAAGCGATTCCGAACTGCCACTTTAATGTATATGAAAATGAAAAAAGCGCTGTAAATAAATACCTACAATCATTAATTGATTTAGGTTTAGGTGCTCAAGTTGGCGGAAAACTTCCAGATGAAGAATTCTTCTTATAAACATTTAATAATTTCAGTATCATCTATTATAGCGATTATTCTGCTTTATGAACTATTCACTATTATAAACAAGAACGATATGTTCTTTCCATCATTTATCGATATAGTAAAAGGAATATATGGTATCGCTTTAAATAGTGGAATATGGTTGTTACTAAAAACACTACTAAAAATATTAATTGTGATAGGCGCTAGTTTTATAATTAGTTTAATAATTAATTTTATAAACTATATTTTTAAATACAATATCGATATAGTTAATCCAATTTTGTTTATAATTAAGGCAGCCCCTTTCGCAATTGTATCTGTATATCTATATATCTTACTTTTTGAAACAAAAGAAGTTATACCTTATATAGTATCGTTTTTAGTGATTTTTCCAATCGTATATGATGGTGTAAGACAAGGATTATCCATTAATAAAGATATCGTTGATGAACTATCAATGATAGATGGATCAAACGGAATGAAATATAGAAAAATATATTTTCCTTTAGCGTTATCTCCTATGACAATCACTTTTATGCAGTCATTAAGTCTAGGGATAAAAGTGATGGTTATGAGCGAATATATATGTGGTGTGACAGGTTCTATTGGTGAAATAATAAATGATGCGAAATTGACTCTAGATTTTACTATTATATTAGGATGGTTAGTTTTGCTTGTGGTTATTATTGCGGTGTTTGATTTGATTACAGGAATACTTAAGAAAAGACTAGATTATACGTATTAACGCTTATTGATTTAACAATCAATTAAGCGTTTTTTATTTGATAGTTTTATCTTATTTGGTTATAATATCTATAGACATCCTAAAAGGAGATGACATTATATGAAATTTAATGAAATTGGAAAGATTGCGCAAACACACGGATTAAAAGGAGAAGTCAAAATAAAGACTGATTCTGATTTTATCGATGAAAGATATAAGGTTGGCGCAACTGTTTATTATAAAGAAAAAAATAACTATAAACCATTAGTGGTAAAAAGCCATAGATCTATGCTTAATTATGAGCTTGTAACATTCGAAGGAATAGATTCAATAGAAGCTATTACACCATATTTAGGTAAGATGTTATATGGAGAAAGAGATAAAAACTTATTAGAAGAAGGAGAACATTTCTATTCTGATTTAGTAGGAATGGATGTTTATCAAAACGGAGTTTTAAAAGGAAAGGTTAAAGAAGTAAAGGAATTTCCTATGTACGACTATTTATCTATTGTTGATTTAGATAATAAAGAAAAACTGGTTCCACTTCTTGAAGAGTTTTTAGAAGAAATTGATGAAGATAATAATAGAATTAATCTAGTTGATATGGAAGGATTACTATGATTAAATTTGATTGTTTGACTCTTTTTCCTGAAATGTTTGATGGAGTATTAAACGATTCTATTTTAAAAAGAGCGATAACTAACAATTTAATAGAAGTAAACCTTCATAATTTTAGAGACTTTTCTAAAGCTAAACATCATAATGTTGATGATACCCCATATGGTGGAGGAGCTGGGATGGTTCTTATGTGTGGACCAATCTATGATTGTCTTCATTCTATTAATGGATTTGAAAAAGCACATAAGATATTATTAACTCCACAAGGAGTTCCATATAATCAAGATATTGCGAAAAGATTATCAAAAGAAGAACATATTATTTTGATTTGTGGACATTATGAAGGTTTTGATGAAAGAATAAGAACCTTTGTTGATGAAGAGATATCTATAGGCGATTATATTTTAACTGGTGGTGAAATACCCGCTATGGCTATAATTGATTCTGTATCAAGACTAATACCTGGAGTATTACATAATGAGGATAGCGCTCATACGGATTCTTTTGAAAATGGCCTTCTTGAATGTCCTCAATATACTAAACCTTACGATTTTATGGGGATGTTAGTACCGGATGTATTAGTATCAGGAAACCATCAAGAGATAGATAAATGGAGAGAAAAAGAAGCTTTAAAAAGAACTAAACTAAGAAGAAAGGACTTAATTAAATAACTATGAAAGAAAAACAAACACTCGAACAAAGAATTGCGCAAAGACAAATTAAACAAGCTAATAAGTTTATCTATAGGATATTAGATAAAATCGTTATAAAAAGATTTTTACAGCCAAAATATCATGTTAGTTATGATATTGTAGATGATATTAATAAAGAAGACGGACCATGCTTTTTAGTATACAACCATTCTTCTAGAAGCGATTATATTTGGATTACTCAATCAATATCTCCAAGAAGAGCGAACTTCGTTACTGGGTATAATGAATTTTACCGTTCTAAATTCAAAGCCATATTTAATATATTAAATCAGATTCCTAAGAAGAACTTCACTAACGACATGTTATGTATGAAGGGAATGAAGAAAGTAATAGATCAAGGTGGAATTGTAGCTTTTAGTCCAGAAGGAATGAGCTGTGTAAATGGTCACAACCAACCGGTTGTCCCAGGAACAGGAAAACTATTTAAACACTATAATATTCCAGTATATTGTTTACATATTAGCGGTGGATTCTTAACCAACCATAAAGTTTGTCTTGATGATAGACCTGGTAAAGTTGATGTTAGATTCTTTAAGTTATTTACTCCTGAAGATACTCAAAACTTAACATCTGATGAAATGGATAGAAAATTAGATGAAGCTTTATGGAATGATGACTATGAATGGAATAAAGAACACCATTATAAATTCAAAACTAATGGTAACGCATGTCATCATATGCATGATTTACTATATAAATGTCCTAGATGTTTAGAAGAATTTAAGATGATTGGTGAAAAGGACACTATCAAATGTACTGCGTGTGGAAACGGCGCTACATTAGATGATTATTATGACTTTAAACCACTAGATGACACGTGCGTTATTCCTGAATCACCATCTAAATGGGATGATTGGGAAAGAAGTGTAGTCATAAAAGAGATTAGAAATCCTGAATTCAAAATGGAGTTTGATTGTGGAATTGGAGAACTTCCAAAATATAAATATCTAAAAGACCCAATGACTGGTGTTCCATGTGGAAATGGACATGTGACAATTGATCATGATGGATTCCATTTTAGAGGAACAAGAAATGATAAACCATTTGAGTTTACATCTACTTGGCCAAATTTATATAGTTTGCTATATGTTACTGATATGACATTCTTCCAAACATATGTAAATGGTGAATATATTGAATTCTATCCACATGAAGCTATCGTAGGAAAAGTTAGATTAGTAGTTGAAGAAATGCATAGATATCATGGTGGAAAGTGGCAGAACTTCCCATGGATGGAGAACTTATATAAAGATGAATAATGTGATATTTTATGATCACCCTAAACAAGGATTTAATGGGGACTTCATTCCTTTCTTTCATGATGGGGTATTCCATTTATTTATGATTATTGATGGCAGTTGGGAACACCTAACAACTACCGATTTCGTCAACTTTATTAATCACGGAGTAGCGCTTCCAAAAGGAAATGAAGAAGAACAAGATTTAAGTGTATGTACGGGTTCTGTATTTTATCATAATAATTTATTTCATATCTTTTATGCTGGATATAACGGTTTTTATTTAGGAAAGAAACCAATTCAAGTTGTGTTGCATGCGACTTCAACCGATCTATATAATTGGAAAAAAGAAAAAGATATTTTCTTACCACCAGATGAATCAATATATCATCGTGATGGATGGAGAGACCCATATGTATATTATGATAAATTAAATGATGAATATAAAATGATTATAACTGGAGAAAAGAATCATCATCACTATAGAAGATGGGGCGCAACCGCTCTTGCGACTTCTAAAGACCTTATTAACTGGACTATTAAAGAGCCAATATACGCTCCATTTTTATACGATACTCATGAGTGCCCAGACTTGTTTGAATTAAACGGTAGATATTATATGATTTTTTCCACATATACTAGATGGTGGGAAGTTCATTATAGAGTTTCTCATAGTATAGACGGTCCTTGGAAATCATATAAAGATGAACTATTAGATAACAGAAGTTATTACGCCGCAAAAACTGTATATGGAAATGGTAAAAGATATTTAGTTGGATGGGCTGCAAGAAGAACTGATAACTTAGATAAGAATAAATATGAATGGGGCGGTTCGTTATGCGTTCACGAAATTGAAGCTTTGCCTAATGGTGAACTAATTTGTAAACCTGTAAGCACGATCGTTGATGCGTATACTAAAATATTAGAAACCAGAAAACAAAATGGATTTGGAAATATAGTATCAAGAAAGACTAAGAACGGATATTCTTTAGATTCAGACGGATTCGGCTGTATAAAAATCGCCAAAACCAAATCATCGTCTTTATATATTTCTTTTGATGTAAAAATAAAAGATAATATGACCGCAGGTATATTATTAAGAGCAAATATAAATAAATTTGATAAATGGGTTATGATTGAATTAGATAGAAAGAAAGATAGATTGTTCTTTGATTTATCTAGTAAATGGTTTGAAGACCAATTCTTTGATGAAGAGCGCCCATTAGATAAATCATCTAATTATCATGTCGAGATAATTACTAAAGATAGTATGATAGTGACATATTGTAATGGTAAAGCACTAAGTGCTAGATGTTATGAATATATGGATGGTGAAATAGGCTTGTTTTCTAGAGATGGTAAAGCCATCTTCAACAATATTACGATTAAAGAATTATGAAAAAATGGCTAAGAGTTAAATCTTAGCTTTTTAAAATATTAAAACGATTGACAATGTAAACTAAAATGTATACAATTGTAGTAAATATGGAGGGTATTTATATGACAACACCTACACAAATTAGAATCGATTCTGATATAAAAAAGCAATCTACTGAATTATTTTCAAAAATGGGTCTTGATATGTCAACCGCAGTCAACTTATTTCTATACCAATGCGTATTAAGAGGCGGACTACCATTCAACGTCGAACTACCACACTATAACGATGAAACGCTCGCCTCTATGAATGAGGCGATAAAAATATCTAAAGATCATAGTGTGAAAGGATATTCAACTATGAGTGAATTAAAAAAAGCTTTAACAGAGGACTAAATGCATACAATAAAGTTTACTAGCCGTTTTAAAAAAAAGTTATAAACTTATGATTAAACAGGGTAAGGATATTTCTTTACTTGATGAAGTTATTGATACGCTTAGACAAGGAAAAACATTAGATGAAAAATATATCGACCATCAACTTACTGGTAATTATAAACAGTTTCGCGAATGTCATATAAAACCAGACTGGCTTTTGATTTATATGATTGATGGTGATTTTTTGATTCTTACATTAGTCGATACTGGTTCACATAGTAGTAGATTATTAAATATTTAACTATCTAATAAACAATAATTATCTAAATGAAAAATATCTAAGAGTTATACTCTTAGAAATTGAAAAAAAATTCTTGATTTTTGGGTTTGATTACGATATAATAAAACACGCTGTAAGAAACTGTTCCGATATGCAGCTGCACATGAACAGCGGATTATAAATATCTCAGGAGGAAGGATCAATGTCACAACAATTAATTGATGAAATCACAGCTCGTTACATTAAAAAAGATGTTCCAGAGTTACGTCCTGGCGACACTGTTAAAGTTGCAGTTAAAATCGTTGAAAACGAAAAAGTTGTTCGTGAACAAGTATTCGAAGGCTTAGTAATCGCTATCGAAGGTCACGGAGTATCTGAAACTTTCACAGTAAGAAAAATGTCATATGGCGTTGGTGTTGAAAGAACTTTCGCAGTTCATTCACCAAGAATTGCTTCTATCACAGTCGTTAGACATGGTGTTGTTAGAAGGGCTAAACTTAACTATATTAGACATCTTTCTGCTAAAGACGCAAGAATTAAAGAAAGAAGAGACTTCTAGTAACGAATTGGGTACGCTTAGGCGTACTTTTTTCTTTCTATAAACACATTTCAAAAAAGTCCAGAGAACGGACTTTTTTGATGTTTATTTATCATTATTTTTATTTCTATATTTCTTTGGCGTCATGCCGGTTGCTTGTCTAAATAACTTATGAAAATAAGGCAAACTATCTATTCCAATCATTTCACAAATTGATGGAATAGTTAAATCAGTAACAGTTAAAAGATACATTGCATGTTTAATTTTTAATTCATTAACATAAGCTGTCATTGTTAAGCCAAACACTTCTTTGAATTTCTTTGAAAGATAAGATTCATTATAATGTAGTGCTTTATATATTTCTTTTACTGCGTCTGGTTTAGTAAAGAGTTCACCGATTGTTGTGATACACTTTGTTTGAAAACTATCTATTGCTATATCATTATTATCAGACAGTATTATCATTCCTACAATATATGATGTAAGTAGTTTTTCATATTTAAGTCTTTGTTCGATATTTGAAGAGAAAATATAGTTAATAGCTTTCTTTTCGAATTCTTTTATTGCGTCTTCAGATATCTTAAATTCGATATAGTTCTTATTGTTTATCGTTTCATAGAGATTATTATCTAGAAACTTACAACAATTATATAACATCACATTAGAAATCATATTATCCCTATGTAAACATGTTTTGTTTGGAATTCTTACGAAGGAATGCGTTATACCAGGTTTTATAATTACCGCATCACCAGTTGATAATAAACTGCGTTTTCCGCATATTTCATGGTATATTTCACCTTCTACAATATAAAAACACTCGTAATAATCATGATTATGAGTAAATTCGTCATCTGATGAACATGTTTTAGTAGCAAAAGGCAAACCAGATAAATTAAGTGTTAACATATTTATTTCTCCTATAGTACTATTATTTTTCTTGAATGAAGAAAAAAAGTCAAGAAAAACAAATATAGAGAACTTTTAGGTAAAAATCACAAATTATGTTATGCATATAAAAATATTAAAATTAAAGCAATAGAACATATTTTGTTATAAATATTTGTTATTGCGAAGGTGAAATTGTATGAAATCAACAAAAAGAATACCAGCATTTATTGTTATCACATCATTCATTGTTAGTTTAATAGCCTTATCATTTACATTTTTTGTTAATAAAAATAGCGTAAATGCAGAAAACTATCAAGAAGTAACAAGCGTTTCTGTAATCGATTGGGCAAGCAACGAACAAAAACTATATTTAGATATGCCTAAATCAGTAGATCATGGGTTTGGAACAACTTATGAAAAATTAGCTGAACTAGAAAAGTTAGTTACTTTAAACGGCGATCCTTTAAACGAAACAAATTTTGTTTTAACTACTGGCGGACAACCATATAGACTTTATATCGGATCAAGCACCGATACTTTTAAAGTTGGAGATAAAATTGTCATTCCAGAAAAAGTAGTATTGGAAGGAAATGACGTTGATCCATTAATGTTTAAATATACATTTACTATTGA
>CALCVH010000021.1 GCA_937907585.1 uncultured Bacillota bacterium
TTTACAATATCAAGTTCTTCTTTTAATGGATTCTCAACATATTCACTACCCATATCGTGTATGATTTCATCATTATAATGATATATAGTAATCCACGCTTCATCTAATTCTTTATTCATCATCTTCTACCTCAATTTTTTCTTTTGTTTTTTTCTTATTTACCTTTGCTCCCAAGAAAGCAATACCTAATATTAAAGATACAGTTGCTACTGTGATTATTAATACTTGACTAGCAAATATAATTAAATCATCTTCATCTCTAATGATTATTAGCCGAACAACTAATAGTATCGATACTGCCACTAATAACAAACCCATTAGTTTTAATAAAATCTTATCTATCATCTATTTCCACCTCTTTCAATCTTCTAAACCTATGTGGAATAAAAAATAAAATAATTTATAAGTCCAAAATAATAAATTCCATAAAGGGCATATAATAATGCCGAGTATAAATATAATAATTCCACCTGCTAAATTTACATTGAACGCTTCGGCTAATTCCGATGGGGTTTCAACGAATCCAAATCCTTGCAATCTACCCCATACCATCATAACTAACCAAACAACATTCAAAACAATATATACTACTAAAGGAATTAACCACCAATATTTTAAAAAATCATTCATTTTCTATTCCCACCTCACAAACCATTTCTTATTGTATCTTGTTATTACAAGACTATCTTGATTATTAAAACCTACTTTTTTAATGTATTTCAACATTACATCTTTTGTATGGAATATTACTATGCTTGCACGCTTGATTTTCTCTATGTCTAGTTTTGGCATAATAATTTTAATTCCCCTTTCTCGTTCATCTTTGCTACATAGATAAGTCCTTTTGAAGTTTTGATACAACCATACATATTTGATTCAATTTTTTCCTCATCTATCAAACAGTCACTTACATACTCATCCCAAGTATCTTTTGCAATAGAATAATTCATAAAATTATGAATATTAAATCCATCTTTACAATCCCAATAAAAGCAGTCACACAATTCTTCAATAGTATCAGCTTGTTTCAAAATACTTGTTTCAGCTACAAGGCTATATTTATTTATGTTTTTTCTATCAACTCTATAACAATAGTATTTTCCAAACTTTTCCTTCTTTAATGATATTACCTCATATATTCCATTTTCAGTTCTTACAAACATCTTACTCACCAACTTTCTTAATTCTACATACAAGCCAACTAAACTTGATAAAAATAGGTTTACCCTCATCATCTTTACCATCATAGTCATAATAACCTTCATCATATATTTCACTTTCAAATGTGCCTGTTATTTTGGCTAAACTATCTAGTTCACTTTTAATGTATGTTTTTCTATTGTATTCAAAATCCATTATCTTTGGATTCTTTTCTAATTGTTCTTTGCAGTATTCTAATAATGTCATTTTTTACATTCCTTTTTGTAATTTTTACATTAAATCTTCTATACTTAAATAGCCTTTTTCCTTTAGCTTTTTATCTTTTTGTGATACGCCATTTACTCTATCTACTGCTATTTGCCAATATTCAGGATTCAATTCAAAACCAATATAGTTTCTACCTAGTTCCTTACAAGCAACAGCTGTAGTTCCTGAACCCATAAAGCAATCCAATACTACATCACCTTCTAAAGTTGAATTGATAATGTGATTTTTAACCAACTCTAAAGGTTTAATTGTAGGATGCTCGAATAGTTCCTTATCCGAAACATTACATTGACTTATGTAATATTTATGTTTTGTTTCAACAGTTCCATAAATTCTACAACCACTTTCACGTGCCATTACACAATATTCAGTATCGCTTAAATATGTATTATTACACGTAGGTATAGGATTTGTTTTGTGCCAAGTTAATAAGTCAATAAAACAACCTTTATCATCAAAATAATCAATGATTTGTCTTAATTGTTCTTTGTTGCACCATATATATATATATATTTTCTTCATTATTCTACATAGTTCATCTAAAAGGTTATTTGTAAAACCCTTGCTAATAAAATATGTATTTTCTCTATTATCAACAGCGTTAGCTATAACTCTTAATCGTTCAGCTTCAGCATCTTTTCCGTTTTTCTCTACATAATCTAAATAGGCTTTTCTTTCAGGTGATAGATTCACATCAGTTTGATTTATTTGGCTGTGATAATTTCTTTTTTTAGTTCCAAAGCAACCACCACCTGAAGAATAACCTGTTCCAACAGTTCTTTTAGTTATGTCAGTATCTAACGAATATATTTCCTTTTTAGATTTGTATTTTCTATTTGCTATTTCACTATGACCGTTTCCACCCATAGTAAATTGATACGGTGGATCTATATAAACTAAATCAACACACTTATCAGGAAGTCTTTTTAAACCTTCATAGCAATCTTCGTTATATATTACGTTAAGTTCCATCAATACTTTTCTCCTAAATAATACTTTTTATATTTTACTTTTTCGCCATATCTATTAGTTGCACTTTCCCAAGTATCCTTTACATCATAGTCAAGTCTAATTCTTCTAATGTATTCACTTAAACGACTGCAACCTAAATCTCTAAATGCTTGCAGTGTAGTGATAGAGCCAAAATTATTCATATAATCTAAAACTCTATCTTGCATTGTTCTCTTTTTAACTTGTTCCATTTTATTCTCCTTTTTTACATTCGCCACTGTAATTTTTCTTTAATTCTTCAACATAATTGCGATACCACTCATTTTGTTGTTTTGTTAATTTTCCTGTATTAACTAACTTTAAGTGATATTTAAAATACCTTTCAGCATTTTTCTTAAACTCTCTCAATTCTTTAATTTCATTTTTTTGTTCATCAATTTTAGCCTTGCGCTTATTAGCTATAGTGTTTGTGTTTTTAAAATCATAATCAACAAAACCATAAGCCTTTAGATATTTAATTTTTCTATATAAACATTTTTTAGCTATAGCTGAAAAACCATTATTGAAACAATAGCACTCTAATCGTGATTCGCTCCATCCTAGCATTGTGTTATGAATAATATCATCAACTCTAAAAGTAAATTGATTCCAACCTTTAGTTTCTATTACTTCAATTCTATCTTCATACTCAACTATGAAATCAGGCGTATAATCTCTTTTTCCAACAAGGTTGTGTATTTGACTAGGATGATACTTAAACTTTAAAATTTCGCCATTTTTATAACCTTCTTGAAGGTGTATGTAGTAATCTTTTTCTAGTTCACTATCAAACTCTATTCCTTCATAATTAACTTTTCCCATTTTACAAACCTAACCTTTTCATTTTTCTTCTTCTTAACAAATATTCATTTTTGCATTTTTCACTACAAAAGTAGATTCTTTTATTTTTAAAGCCTTCAGCTCTAATTGCATTTTTTTCAGTTTTGTTAGAAAACAGTATTAGACATTCAGGACACAGTATTTTATTTTTTGTCATTTTTCATCCTTTCTAAAACTTTTTTAGGATTAAACATTTCAAGTAATTCGCTTGATTTTATGTAATATTGATTACTTGTTTTAGGCGCTTTATACATTAAATCTTTAACAACGAAATAATTTGTCACATTATCTAGTCTTATATATTTAGAAGTGATTTCAACATAATAGCCAACTTGCAAGTTAGCATATACCTTTGTAGCCATATCATCGTATGCTCTAAAAGGTATCGTTCTTGCTATTCCATCATCATTTTCAACGCTAACATAGAAATCAAACTTTAATCTTCCATCTTTGTTTTGGTTATAAGCTGCTTTGAGTTCTACATAGCCACTAAAAACACAAACGTTCATTAATCACCAAAAGGATTATTACCTGGTTTATATTCTTCTTTTTGTCGGCTATTGTCAGTATTTTTTACACTCTCACTTGTAAATATTTGCTGTTCTACATTCTTATCAGCACTCTTTAGAATAAGATTTAATGTCGCTACATAGATCCTGTTCTTTGTGTAGTAATGCTTAACCCTTTCTTGTTTCATTGTTTCTTTATTTACTTCAATTTTTTCTTCACATACTTGCTTTTGTTGAAATCTACCTCTAACCAATAGCGTATCGCCATTATTTAACTTAATAGAATCAGCGTATGTAAATGCAGGCATCCCTTCAGCGATAATACAATTGAATTGTGTTATATCATCTTGCGGTGAATTATTGCTTGCTAATCGAAATAAAATATATCTTGAACCATTTTTAAAGGTATCTTTGATTACTTCGTGTGTCACTGTGCCTAATACTTCGATAAAAATATCCATTTTATCTCCTAGAATGGTAAGTCATCATCTTCTACTTGTTGTTCTACGCTTGAAAATGAATTTTGTTTATCTTCTTGTTTAGTGTTTTGATTTTGCGAAACTTTTTGATTAAAATTTTTTTCGCTTTCATTTATTCTATCTTCATTCTTTGTTGCATTTGGTTTTGAAATAATTTCTACACTAACAACATTGATGAAATATTTTTCACCTGCGAATGAACCATCTTCATTTTTCTTTTGGTAAATATCAATTGCACCTTCTACATAAACCTTTGCGCCCTTATTAGTATAACCTCTCATAAAATCAGCTGTCTTATTCCAACAAGTGCAATCGAAGAATAATGTCTTATCCTTGATACCATTTACTGCTAATCTAAAAGAACCCTTTGTGTTCTCTCCTACTTCTTTAACTTCTACATCCTTAACTAAATTACCTACTAAAAATACCTTATTCATTTTTGTTCTCCTCTAATCTTTTTAATTTTTTCATTTTAATATTTGTAATTTTTCCTTCCATTGTTGCTATTGTAGCTGTGCCATTTTTACAATAACCGCTAATATGTGTGTATGGTGTTGATGCTATTCCTTCAGGCATAGCATATTCAACTTCTATCTCACATTCAACTTTAAACCTTGTTTTTGCCATTTTATTCTCCTTGTTTTACTATTTGCATAATTAATATGTTATCATTGATAAAAATGAAATTTTGGCTAAATCCTATCTTGATAAAGAATCCGCTTTCTAAATCTTTTTCTTCAATAACGCTTATTGCTGTCTTTAGATATTCACAAGATACTCTAGCGCCTTTTTCAATTTCTATCTTTGTATCATTTTGTTTTACAACGCTAATATTACCTTCAATTTCGATTAAGTCATTATTGAAAGCGATAATGTCATTCTTTTCATCGCTTGTATATTTCAATAAATCTTTTACATCTTCAGGTGTAATTAATAGCGTATCAATTATAGGGTATGTAAACAATTTTTCAGTTTTAGGATAATCTCCTGAAAGTAATCTACCTATATAAGTTGTTTCACCTATAACACATTTAGCCTTGTTAGTATTAAACTCTATTTCGATAATTTCTTCGTTATCACCTTCAAGTGCAGCTACAAACTCACTTGATAATGTCACATTGAAATCATCTTCATTTTCATCTTGAATAATATTCTTTTCTCTAAAAAGCATAAATGTATTTGTTGCTATAACATAGTTCTTCGAAATATTAACGCCTTGTAATATTGCTTTGTTAGTATTCTTTGAAACAAACGCTATAGCCTTCTTTAAAGTTCCTAATTTACATTTTGCTTTATGTGAGTTAGCAACTTCTTTGATTTGTGTTAAATCAGTTTCACTCCATAAACTTACTGCTGTTTTAATTTTAGCTGTTATTCCATTTTCACTTGCTTTAACGATATTACCATCTAAAACAATTTTAGGATTCTTAAACTTTGTTAGGATCTTCATTCCCTTTTCATCTAAAGCAAATGTTTCACTAATATTTACATTGCTGAATGTAAAAACTGTTTGCATATTATCAGTTTGAATTAATACGCCATCTTTAAAATAATTTGTATGATTAATTTTCATATTCTTAATTTCCTATCATTAATATTTGTTTGTTAGTTCCTATCTTAACTATTTCTTTTTGCTTTAAATAGTCATTATAGGCTTTTTTAAAAGGTTTTCCCATTTGGTAGCCATAACACTTGTTGCCTTCTTTATCTACTTCTATTTTCTCAATATCGAAGTTTCTAATAAAGTCATATAGTTTAGGCTGTTCTTTTTTTACCAAGTTAAGAAATATTTGATTTGTGCTTGAACGCTTTGCAATATCTAGTATTGTTTCCCAAGCTTCGTTTACATCTAGTTCTTCAGGTATTATCTCTAAAATGTCATAAGGACTATTAGGAGCATATTTACATTGTCTAGTGTAATTTTTAATAACCTTACCATAGGTTTCATTATCCTGTAGTTCTTCATTTAGAATGTCATACCAAATATCAGCTATGTCAATTAAATTAACATCCCACTTGATATAAAACTTTTTTAGATATTGTAAACCTTCAATAAAATATTTTTTATCTACCATTTATCCAAGCCTCCAACATTTCATCTTCATTATCGCTAGAAGGTTTGTTTTCATCTTCCCATCTATGTTGATTTATAAATGTTTGTGGATAAGGTATGTATCTACCATCTTCCTTTTGCCAATCGTAAGATACTATAAACTTATCTAATGAATCCATAATGTTTTCAAATACACTTTTTAATTTAGGTATTCGTTTAAATGATTTATAACACCCTTGTTTATTCACTTTACGTGGATATTTTTCCCAAAAGCGATTAAACATTATATCAGTTTCATCTAATACTTTAGTGTTTTCTACACGCTCTACGCTCTCATTTTTGAGCGTATATATATTATTATCGTTAGATAATATATTATTATCATTTACATTTACATTATCATTTACATTAACATTTACATTTACAGCTTGATTTGCTTGATTTTGCTTACCATTGCTTAACTCTTGTAAGCATTGCTTACTTTTGCTTGAAAGTGCTTGTTGTTGCTTAATGGCTCTATTAATGCCACCTAATCGCCCTGCTTCAGCTCTTTTTTGCTTTTCTTCTTCCCATTTTCTCAACTCTCTTTTTAAGTCTTGTTTAATAGGAATAAATGCTAATTTTATTTCTTTTGGTATTTCAGGATTCTTATCATTAACATAACGTAAAATAGTTTTGAATAATAACCCTGCTTCTTCATCAGTTAGTTCTTCGGCTATCTCAATTAAGTCAGTATATAATACAAAACTCTTTTTACCTTCAGCCATAATTATTTTCCTTTCTTTTCATTGTCATTGTCCTCTAAAATTGTAATTGTTATTTTGTTAGGTGAACCTTTTACATCAACGGTAGTTGTTTCTTTTACAAGATACTTTTTATAGATTTCATAAGCCTCTAGATTTTCTTCCTTAAACTTTTCTTCATTCAACGTAATAGTTTCATTTTTTCTTGTTGAAGGTTTCCTACCGCCCTTGCACTCAATTTTTACACCATCTTTTGTAAATTCTTTTAGATCCCTTATTTCCATTTGTTCTCTTAAAGCATCAACGAACACATTGTATCTTTTAGTAGCTTCATCTTTTTCCTTCTCTAACTTTTTAATTAGTGTAGTTAAGGTTTTAATTTCTAAAAGTTCTTTATCAGGTATTACTAATTCAGTATGATATATAATGCCTTTTCTTTCACATTCTAATAATTTTTGGACTTCTTCTTTAGGTTG
>CALCVH010000022.1 GCA_937907585.1 uncultured Bacillota bacterium
GTATGAGACGCGCCACTTGCGTCTTTAAATTCCATATTATAAGTAATTGCATTTGGGAATGGTGATATATATGCATCTTTATTTTGAGCTTTAGCTGTAGTAACTATTTCACTATTCAAACCTTTTTCAATAAAGTATTCAGTGAATTCTTTAGTATAATAGAAACCACTATTTAAACATCCATATGAAATTGTTTCTTTTGGCCTTAATATACCAACAACTTTTAATTCTAATCCATCAGTCCAAGTATCGCTTTCAAGATAATTATAAGTAAATGGATTATAGCTAGCAGTTGCTGTTTCATTTTTAGTATATACATCATTATTTGGATAATATACATATCTCTTATTCATTAATTCTTGATAAGAAAATCTCATTTTATCTAAATCAGGATTATATCTATCGCTCGCTTTATCATTCTTATCTTTATAAGATCTATATGCGATATTTAAGAATTCAGATTGAGAATAATAACCAAGTTGAGCTAAGCTAACATCAGTTAGTTCTGTATCATTACTAACAACTATCATAAGTTCATCTTTTTTAGTCGCAATATCACCTTCAAGCAAATCATATTGACTTAAAATATATTCTTTATTTGAAGGAGCTTGAGCTAAAGGACTACTAAACATTGAAATATAACCAGATAGAGATGCGTATTCTTCTTCCTCTTCAAGTACTTTCTTATAGTTAGTGAGTATTGATGATAAACTTCTATTTTGTGATTCTATTCCATCATATGAAAAAGATGTATAAATATTATTAGTTGGATCGATTCCATATGAAAACAATATATCAGAATAATATTCAGTAGGCATTGATTTAATGTAATCAATATAATCTTGAGTTATATTATTTTCAATTATTGCGGTAGAAATAGTATCTTCTCTTTCGAGTAAATACTCAATTACAGAATTAACATTTACATGTCCATGAATTACATCTAATCTTTCTAATGCTTCTTTTTTATTCGCACTATCCATTAAAGATGCGATATCGTATGAAGATTGTCTAATCGTGATAGGATATCCACTAAGCAGATCATCCTGCATATTCTTGATATAATTCTTGATTCCTGCGCTAATCGCTAGAACCATAGATACACCTATAATACCGATTGAACCAGCGAACGCAACAAGTCCTGTTCTTTTTCTTTTTGAATAAAGGTTTTGCGCAGATAATCTAGTCGCAGTCACTATGCTCATCTTGGCTTGTTCTTTTGAATTATCATGAGATTTATTTAATTCTTCACATTCTTTAATCTCATCATCTCTATCAAATGGATTAGTATCATTTATGATGTTTCCATCTAAAAGATTAACTATTCTAGAAGAATATTCAGTAGCGAGTTCAGGATTATGAGTAACCATAATAACTAGCTTATCTTGAGATATTCTCTTAATTAGATCCATTATCTGTTTTGATGTTTGAGTGTCTAGTGCTCCTGTAGGTTCATCCGCGAGTAAAATCTCAGGATCATTAACTAAAGCTCTCGCAATAGCGACTCTTTGACATTGACCACCAGATAACTGATTAGGCATCTTTTTATACATACCTTTTAGTCCAACTTGATCAAGCACATTCATCGCTCTTTCAGTTCTTTCTTTTTTTGAGATGCCAGCGATAGTTAAAGCTAATTCAACATTTCCTAAAATTGTCTGGTGAGGTATTAAGTTATAGCTTTGGAATATAAAACCTATTCTATGGTTTCTATATTTATCCCAATCTCTATCAGAAAAATACTTGGTAGATTTACCATTAATAAATAAGTCACCTTCTGAATATTTATCTAGTCCACCTATAATATTAAGCATTGTGGTTTTACCACAGCCAGATGGTCCTAATATAGATACAAATTCATTTTTCCTAAAAGAGATTGTTACACCCTTTAACGCATCAACCTGGTTAGGTCCAGTTAAATATACTTTTTTAATATTTTCTAGTCTCAACATATAATACCTCAATAATAGC
>CALCVH010000023.1 GCA_937907585.1 uncultured Bacillota bacterium
TAAGAATATTATAGAATTATATATAAAATAGAAAGATATAATAATAAACAGGTTTATTTTATAATATATAAATAAATACATTTGTATAATATAAAAGTTAAGTATAAATAATAATATGCTATATAATAGCGATTTTAAATGATTTTAGAGCGTTTAATACTTTACTTGATAAAATACTTATGTCTTTATTAAAACGAGCTTATACGTTAAATTTAAGATTATTCTTTTTATGTGCTGATCCTGTGCAGATTCTTTTTTCAAGTGGTGCAAAATAAAAACCGATTCATTTTATCTGAACCGGTTCAAATACCAAAATATTACTATTAAAATATATATTATCAATACCACAATATAAGCTGTTGGCTCTATATCGTTTCGTGTTCTCTTTTTCTTCTTCATGTTTTGCTACCTCTTTCTTATCTGCCTTTATTATAAGTGAATCATTAGTAGTTGTCAATAACATTTACACATAAAAAAAGAGTGCATTTAGCACTCAATTCTTCTTTCCTTTTTATCAATGTCATTGTTATATGCATACATCAATATATCATCTTTGTTTAGCTTATTATCAATGCATAGGTCATCAAATGTAGCATACACATATTTTTCTTTTATATCTTTAAGAATCAATCCTGTGTATGTTGTTTCTTTTTTATTTATCTTGATTTCTTTAATCTTGTCTTTATAGATTCTATTGTCTTTAAATACATAAACTACTTGACCTAATTCATACTTAATAGCAAACGGATTCTCTGCTTTCAATTTACGGATAAGATTTTGTTTTTCTCTATTCCATTCTTGTCTTTCTTTTTCACGAGCTTCAGCATTAAAGCTATGTATATTGTTTGCTAATTCCTGCATTGTTGTGTTGTAATAATCAGTCATTTTAGATTTAGTCTTTGCTTCAATAGATTTTATTTCTTTATCTTTCTTATTACAAGTTGTACCTAGCCAAGCACTGATTATACAAGCCAACAAAAAACAAACGAATAAAACTATAAACAAAACTTTTGCTACTGTTACATCAAATTCTAATATCATATATATGCCTCTTGTTCTTAATCTATTACTTCCCAGTCATTAGCCAATATATCACTAACGCTTGGAATCCATGTATTTATTGTATTCTTAACATTCTTAATTGCAAAATAAGGCTCATAGTGGACACAACCATTATTATCAGCATAAGGCTTTATGCAATCCATTTGCACTTTATAATCTCCACCACTTACTAAATATACAAATAAGTTTTTACCATTCCAACCACTGCGTTGTAGTTTCTTTCCATTCTTTAATTCTTTTAATGCATCACTGAAATTCATATATATATCTCTATTTCTTTCATATTTGCGTTATACGCACGTTTTATACTAAACTTGAATATTTTACTATGCTTAATGCAAAACGCACGCATACGCTTAATTTTGCTTATTCTATTTCACATTCTAAATTATATGGCTTCCATTGTTGTAATACTGCCATACATTTTTCAATCTTGCTCTTTTTATGACAACATATATCTTTTATTATGAATTCTACATATTCAAATTCTTTGGCTGTCAACGGATTACGTTTAATTCTTATTTTGTATTCCTTATTTTCAAATACAAAACGTGATACAGTCATCAACAATTTTTCTTTACCATGTTTTAATAAAACACTATCTAGCTCATTTTTAGATATATCTCCATTAGCTATATCACACATCCCTCTAGCGATTACATCAGGTTCTATTTTACATATGATATGTTCCATTATTCCACCTTCTTTAGCTTTAAAGCATTGAATAGGTCTTTGCTATAAACAAAACTGGCAATCGCATTACCATTAAATATTGTAATCTCATGACCATTATATAGAAGAGTAACTAATACATTTGATATTTCTGCACTGAAGTATTCTCCTTTTTTATTACAAACTTCATCCCAAGTAAGATATTTATCTTCTTGCATTATATTTACTCTAATTTCGGGCTTGGATTTTTTTACAGGCGCACAGGTATTTAGATTACTTATATATTCGCTTGCACACTCGCTTGGAATACTCATATCATGACTTGCTACTTCTTTTTTAAGCTTCGCTATTTCAACTTGCTCTTTTATATCTTTTACATCAAACAACTGATCTAAAAGCTCAATGTCTTTATCTCTTAATTGCTCATTATTATAATATAAATTTTCGGCATCTCCACAAATTACCATTGTTATTACAGGTAAGCCTAGTTCATCTTTTGGACGATAAAGATTTATATCCTTTTCATTTATTCTTGTTTCGCTTGCGTTATTTAATCTAATCATTTTTATTCTCCTATTCTTCAATTTCTTTTATTGCTAAATAATGATTACATTCATAGTTTTCACAATCTCCGCCATTGTCGCTTTGCTTGTCATCAACTACAACATATTTATCTAACAATGAAGGATTGAAATATCTCTCAAATTCTTCACAGTCTATTACATTAGCTCCTAATACTCCTCCTATGGAAAAACTAAATCTATGATAAGCACCACTACTATGCTCGTTTATATATTCCCTTAATGTAGGATATTTAGGCTTTAAATCATATTTCTTTTTTAGCTCATTTAAATAGTGGTTAACCAATGATTTAATAGTTACAACACTAATATATCTATTGTTTTCAATATCTTTTAGTTTTTCTTCAAGATAATTGATTATCTCTTTAGCAGTTTCTTTCTTTAAATCTTCCATATTATTTATTCTCGCTTTCTTCATAAAGTTTTAATGTCCCATCAGGATTATACAATGGTGTCAATCCAACGCCTACGCTATAATCAGCATAAAGAACATACATTACTTTAGTATCTTTGTCATAATAATAACTCATTTTGTCTTGTTTACCAACAAAAACCAAAATCTTTGTATCTTCACTTGGATTATCTACTTTGGCATTATGTTGTGAACTACAACTTGCTAAAGGCAATAGCAATATGCTAACTAATATTAAACCTAATATTTTTTTAATTCTTTTCATAACTATTCACTCTTATCCTTTATAATTTTTTCTATTTCTTCAATATTAAGCAAGTTGTTCATATACAACCAACTTATCATATTAGTATGGTCTTTATCATCTGCATTATTTTCTTTGCACCACTTTTCAAACATTTTAGCCAACTTGTGTCTTTTACTATACAAAAATAACATATTATTCCTCCTTTGTTTCTTTCAACCACCAAGTCTTTTTATAGTCTTTTAAATAAAAACAATCATGAATTGTAGCAATACACCATTCGTTTACATCATCTGCATAATATAAATAAGCATAATCACAATAAATCATTTGATTTACTATTTGATTTAGAGTCCCTAGTTTATGACTTGATACTATAAACTTAAAACCGTTTGTCAATGCTTTAAAAACAACATCTAAAGGACAACCTAGTTGTTCTTCTATATCTTCAAGTTCGCCTAGTTTTTCCATTATTTCTGGAAGTTCAGTATCTTCATAGTTTCTTACATAACCATAATCAGTATCATCATATTGATTTGTTTTTCTTGTTAATCTATTCATAATCTATCCACCATTCCTTTCCAATCTTACGAATTTTAACTTCATTATATCTAACATTATCAAATGATAGTTTCTTAATGAATTTTAACGCTTCATCTTTGGTTTTGAATATTTTAAGCATATTATTCCCCCACTAGCTCTAAATGTAAATTGTCGAAAAATTGCCTATCGCCACTCAAAAATTCATTAAACTTAAAACAACCAGCACCGTCTGATTCTAAAATTATTTCCTTATCGCAAAACGAATTTAATCGTTTAAACACTATATAATCGCTCTTATTTAATTTTACCTTATAAACTTTATCGGTTTCAAATTCTTTTATAGCTTCATTAAAAGTCAAATACTTCTTTGGCTTGAAATACACTTCCAAACATTCTTCTAGCAAATACTTAACTCTTTGCTTTGTGTTTGAGCCGTCAATTTCCAATTCCTTAACGGCTCTTTCTAAATCTGATTTTAACATTTCTTCATTAGTCATTCTTTAATACCACCTTTGTTTCAGTTACCAAATTTACATAATCTCCTATTTCAACTTCCATATAAAATTCTTTGCTTACACTACCGCTATAATGTTTGTCTTCTAATTCTATTGAGATAACATAGTGTTCTGGCTCATGATGTGGAACTACAAATTTACCAGCCCAAATATAAGTTGTTCTAGGTTTATCATAATGTTTACCTACAACATATCCTTCTTGGATCGTGTTCTTTGAATCTTCTACAATACATGCTATAAAAAGAAGAATAACCAATATAACGGCTGCGATAGAAAATCCAACCTTTGATATATCTTCTCTATACATTATAACATCTCCTTAATCATAAATCTCATTGCTAATTTCATCTAATTTTTTTGCTAGTTTTCTTTCGCTTTCAGTCATTGAATGTTCTTTAGCGTCCAAATCTAATGCAAATTCTATTACATTGTTAAATGCGTTGATTTCATCTTCTTCTAAAATTATTGTTATTCTATTCTTGTGAATTATCATTTAATACCTCTTTCAATTCTAATAATTGATTATATGTTTTTAGGTCTTGTTGCTTATATGCACCTGCAAGCCAAAAGACTTTTTTCATATCTTTAGCAGAAAACATCAAGCAAGCAAAATCTAAATCTTTACCTTTATCTACACCTACCATTACTTTAAAATTCTTTGTTAAAAAATCAAAAGCCTGTTCCTTTTTACTCTTGGTCATTAAGGCTTGTTTGATAATACTCAAGCTATCTACTCCATTATTTACCCTTTGCCAATCTGGTAATATAGCACTTAAATAAGTTACTTGTTTCAACGCTTCACTAGGCTTGGCTTCTTTAATTGACTTTAGTTCATGTAAGGCTTGTTTGATAGTTTCATAATCTTTTAAAACTTCATCACTATCACAACTATTAAATACATTCTGCACTAGTCTATCTAATGCTTCTAATTCTTTTTCCATTATTCTTCCACCTTATAAATAATTAAAGCCCTTTCTGCTGCTTTTTCCATACTTAATTTTATATCAACCACTTCTACATTATGTTCTTCTAGCCATTTATTTATTTTATTTTCTAATTCGTATTCGCCACATCTAAATAACTTTACTCTTGTTTTTTCCATTATTCTTCCACCTCTACTTCTTGATCTAAATCTTCATTTGTAAGCTCTGGTGTTTCATAATTGCATATATGTTCAAGTTCCCAAAAAGGACAATTGTGGTCGCAACTTTCCTTATCTTGGTTAAAATGCTTTAAATGTATTTTTCTAACTTCCCCTAAAGTTAAATCTCCAAGCTTCTTTTTCATAATTATTTCCACCTTCCATTTCTCAAGTCATCAACAAGCATAATTACAGTTCCAATAATCGCAACAATGCCCAATATACATTTAACAATTATCGGCATTTTTATTCCCTCCAAGTGTCATAAATTTCAATAAATGGTTCATCATTAAAATTTTTATGAGTTTTTCTAAAATCTACTACCAATTTATGGTCGACTGCTTCATTTAATTTCTCTAAATCTTCAAGTGAGTTTATTTCAACATAGGTCTTGAAATAATCTTCATCTCCCACTTCTTCATACTTAAAATCTTTTAATAATAATTTATAATCGGCTGCATTTCCCCAGCTGCTTGATGCTGTAATTAAAATTTTCATAATAATTCTAGTTCTCCTTTTTCATTCATTTTGGCTACATAACGAAGTCCTGTGTCAGTCCATATTGCACCATAAATATCTTCATTTTTGTAATAGTTTAAATCTATTCTGTTATAATCATCTTCTAACATTTGTGGTTTAGTAAATACATTTTCATTTACCAATACAAACTCATCACATAATTCTTCAATGGTATCGGCTTGAGCTATTACTTCGCTTTTTAATATATTCTTGTTATTGCTTGTAATGTAATACATTTCTGGTGGTGCATTTAAATATGAGCAACTATCTGCACCTACAACTTCATATATTCCTTTTTCAGTTCTTATGTATTTCATTCTATATCTCCTTCATCTACTCTATATTTCTTGTCTACATATATTAAGGTTAGATTATATTTGTTCCCATTCTTATTTATCTCAAAACCTTTATATACATAATGATCGGGCATAAGCTGTTTTTTCTTGCTTTCAACATCTCGCATTTTTTCGATGACTTCATCGCTTGTTGCCGTATGGTCAAATTGATATGTTACTGTTATTTGACTTGCTTCTTGCTTTTGAAAATATGCTATCATATCTCCATAAGTTCCAACTCTGCAACTAAAGCTAAACCAATTCTTGCTAGGTGAATCATTAAATCTAGGTTTGCTCCAATTCTCAAAGCCTAACACTTTATGGAAATAATAATCTCTTCTATCTTTAAAATCTATATTATACTTATTTCCGTATTTTTCATAAGCCGGATCGAGTAGTCTATGCAAATATTCTTCTTCACTTTTATTTTTAAGTGTCATATATTCGTTAGATTCTACTCGGTTGCCTTGCTCATCATACCACCAAATAGCACATGCAGGAAAACATACTTCATCTTCAAAATCTTTTATATCGGTTGTTACAATGTAATCGCCTTTAGGTTTGAATATTAAAGTATATCTTTCATTGTTGTAATAAGATGCTATTGTTAGATTCTTACCTGTAAATACTTCCCAATAAGATTTAAGTTGATTCTCGATTATCTTACACTCTTCTTCATATTTATCTTTCTCAAGGTCAAAATAATCGCTTGTGTACCAACTCATTATTATTCTTAATAAGACTTGGTCATATTTCTTAAATCTATTTGTTTCAAATACCCAATTCCTAAAATCTACCAATTTAGGCGATTCAGTTTTTGGCTCTTTGGCTTTCTTTATCTCTTCTTCAAATTCAAATAAATTCCAAGCCATATTGCTATTCCTTTCTTAATAGGCTTTTATCAAAACTGCCTTGTGCTATAAATACCCAAAAATAATCTATCATTCTTTCTGGATATACTTCTTTAAATGTATAAAAGTCTTGCTTTAATTCTTTCACTCTTACTATATCATGATGTTCTTTAGCTCGTTTACACTGTTTTCTATAAGTGTCGATTACTTCCCCAAACTTGCTATTTATAACATCATCTACACATCTAGTTCTTGACATATACTTTTCCTAAAGTAAACTTACAATACCATACAGGCTCGCCAAATCTATTTTTAGCGTGTATCATTTCACTGTTTACTTCCCTTTCCATTCTAATTTGACGGATATATTCGCTTAATCTAGTGCAACCTAGATCAGCGAACGCTTCCATTGTTGTAATACTGCCAAATGTTTCCATATATTTGACAACCCTGTCTTTCATTGTTTCTTTTTCTTGCTTTGCCATTTATTATTCCCCCTTATTTTCTTCAAAACCCTCAATCCATTTATTTGCGATTTCAATGAAAAAGTTAATGTTATTTTTTACTATTTCAATTTCAGATTTGTCATCTTCTCTATAAATTGAGAAGATATAATCAAGCTCATGTGTAATTGTATCTTGTAATTGTGTCATAGTTTCTCTGTAATTACTTTGAGCTATCACACTTACATTTTTGATTTTAAGTTCATCGTCAAACCACTTTTGTCTTACTGCTTGAGCTTCACTTGCTTTTGCATAATACTCTTCTAATACTTTTAATAAATCTTTAAATTCCATATTTTACCTCTTTCCTAGCAATTCACTTGCTATCTACATTTCCTATTATAGTCTTTTCTTTTAATATTGTCAATAACATTTAATAACTTTTTAAAAAGAAAAAAGCACTATTTCTAGTGCCTTTAATATTCACTTATTTGCTTTTCATCTTTTGTTCCTAACAGGTCTAAATAGGTTGTTGCTACTGCATAAGCGCTCCACATATCTTTTGAAAAGCCATAAAAGAATCCTTTATTCTTCTTTGTCCCTTTTCCAAAATTGCTATCTTTAGGCGCAAACCTTTCTATCAACGCATGTTTTACTTCAGTATCTCCACTCTTAACACTGTTGCAGATTACACGCCTTTCTTCTATTCTTGTTATATTATAAATTGGTCTACATTGATTATCTATGTTTGCTTGAATAAATCTTCCATTCCACTTAATAGCTTCTAATGTTGTTGCGCCTATCGGCATTCCATAACTTGTAAATTGTTCATAGACAAATATATCATAATCAAACGGATAATGTCCCATTAACCTATCTAGCAACAAGTCATTATCTATCTTTCCAAATTCAATTGGCTTTCTTGTTTCACTATCAACTACACAATATCCTGTTTCGGTTGTGCCTACATCTAATGCTAATACTTTCATATTTCACCTAAATTTACGCTATTTTAACGTTTTAAGGCTAAAACGATAATTTATACGTCCTAACCTTAAAATGCGCTATATCGCTTTATTTTGCTTTCTTTCTAGGTCTACCTACTTTTTCATAGTGTCCTGTTGAGATATATGAATACAATTCTAGGAAATCAACTCTCAATACACCATTCTCTGTATGCTTTTTGATTTTCCCGTCTTTAATAAGTTGATAGATGTATTGTCTTGATCGTCCTGTTTTTTGTGTTGCTTCACTAATACTAATTAAGATATTCTCTTTTTTCATTTCTATCATTTCCTTTCTAACATATCAAATTCTTGTTCATCAAATGATACTTCATCTTCAACGTTGGTTGTGTATCTATCTAACTCGGCTTGAATTTCATCATTCTTGTCATAGCCTAGATTCTCAACCAATTCTTGATGATTTCTATATACATGATAAATTCTATCTATTCTTAATGTTGGTGTAATAGCATAACGCTTTTTAGTTTTGCTCCAAGTCTTAATAGGAATTATTGTTCCGTTTACAACACATTGCATTTTTTCACTATAAATCGGCTTACCATTAAAATTGTATTCCTGTGGAAAGTCTTTTTCGATTAAATCGGCAACTTGGTTGTATGCTTGGAATGATTGTGCCAATCTACATTTAAAGTCGCCTAGTTCATCATTATACGTAAAAATGAATCCGTTTAACCGATTTGTAATATTGCTACCTTCTTTGATTTTATTCTTATACCAAACAATATAACCTTGTATTTGAACTTGGTATAACACTATTCCACCACCTTAACACGTAAACTTGCTTTGACTTGACTTGTCTTTTTATACTTGTTATATAACTCTGGATTATCTTCCTTAAGTTTCTTGCTATCAAATGTTTCTTTTGTTGTAGGCTCAACTGCTGTATATTTTACACCACCGATTTCATAAGACTTGATTCCTTTTTCTAGCATTTCATTTAAAATAGCTTCTCTTCTTGCCTTAATTAAATCGCTTAATTGCTTAACTTTTTCTTCAAAATGCGCTAACTCGTATTCTTGCGCTACTAATTCAGTATTGATACATTCTACATTTTGCAATGCTTTTTCATCAATATATGGTAAATCATTTACATAACAATCTAGTAAATCTTCTACCTTTGAATCTTCCCACAATTCACATTCGATAATCTCGCCTTTATGAATTGCACTGATTCTTTTAATATCTACATTATTCAATTCGATTCCGTTGATAGTTCCATTAAAATGTCTTACTGCATAAGCGTATAGATTCAATTGTGCTTCAACATAATCTTTATGAATTTGGCTTGTAAACTTATAATCAATAATATGTTGATATGCTACTGCTAATAAATCAATTGTTCCTGCAATAACTTTGCCTTTATATTCTAACACAATAGGCATTTCGGTATTAAATTGTCCATTGTTTAAATCAAACAAGCTATCAATAGCAGTCTTGCTATCTTCTACATCTTCGTAAACGCTTAATTCAGTTGCGCCTTTATATTTGACATAGTTTTCCATTTCGGCGTGCTTGCTAGTTCCCAACTCACTTGCATGCTTCATTACTTCTTCATTGATTCCGTCATAATTAGGCGCTACATCAACTGCCTTTAGCACCTGTGTAACGCTTGAATCTACTTCTAATTCTTTCCCGTCTTTAATGACTTGATAGCGATGTGTTTTATCGCCTAACTTAATTTCAAATGTATTCATTGCTATAACTCTCTTTCTCTTTAGAATGGTAAATCATCTTCGGTCATATCTTCAAAACCTTCGCTAAATGCTCTACCTTTTGCTTTAGGTTCTACTTTCTTGCTTGGTTGCTTTGGCTTTTCTTCTTCAACTGGCTCTTCTTCTCTCTTACCCAAGAATTCAACACTTTCAATAATAACTTTATCTTGGTAGACTGTTGAGCCGTCTTGCTTTTGATAATTACAATTTTGTAATCTACCAACTACCATAATGCTATCGCCTTTATGTGAATATTGGCTTAACAAGTCGGCTGTCTTATCAAATGCGGTCATATTGATAAAATCGCTTTGATATTTACCGTTTGTTTTAAAAGAACGTCTAACGGCTAATCTAACACCTAATGTTTTTAAATCGCCATTTACTTTTAATTCTAGATCATTGCAGATATTCCCTGACATAATAACTTTATTCATTTTTACCACCTTGCACTAAAAGGCTCTTATTGAGCCTTATTTTGTGCTTCCTTTCTCTTTAGTACAACTTCAATTAGTTTTGTTGCTTCGGCTTTTGTAAGTTCTTCTAACTCTTTGCCCTTTTTAGTCTTACACCAATTACGCAATTGCAATTCTTCAAGTTTTGCTACTTGCTCACTTGTAGCCATTTCAACAGTTGCAGATGAATCACCTGTGTTTGTTGCGTCGCTATCTTTGTTGTCATCAATATTGAATAAACCATTTAAGCAATACTTTCTTGCATAAGAACTTGACGCTCCTGTAACTTGGCTTCCGTCCATACCCTTTTTACTTTCTTCTTCTCTAGCAAATGCACTTGTTGTAATAACTTGGCTATCATCTTCGGCGTTTGTTAGTGTTGCAGTAGCTTTAACATAAACTCTATCGCCTACCACTTCCATACTATCATTTAAGATTAAAACTAATTGTTCTCTATCTAGTAGTGGCTTTAATGCTTCTAAAATATCTTCACAACTTCTATACATATAGTTTCCAAACTTATTGTATTGTCCTTTAGGCGCTTTTAATTCAGTTTGCACCTTTCTTAATTTTTGATAAATGTTTAACTTTGTATTTTCCATAATAATCTCCTTATTTTAAATTTACCCTATCCCTTTTTAAACCCATTTACTTATTCATAGTCTGGTTCATACTCAATTTTACTAAAGTGTTCTTCCATAAAATCACTATCTTCTCTACCAACTCTATCAAAATTGATACTATTGATATAATGGTCTACCCAAGCATCTATAAATTCAATGTCTGGATAATCATCATTATCACTCATTTTTTCTAACTCAATAAGTTCATTATCGGTAGCCCATATTGATTTACTCTTTGACTTTAGCAATGAATCTACAATATCACTATAACTTACATATAGATAAGTTTGTCCGTGGCAAGTTGTTGCTGAACATGATGGCTCTTCATTTACATAGTCCCACTCAACTGATTCATTCTCGCTTTCACATTCTAATTTTACCTTTACTTGTTGATTATCATTATCACATTCATAATCAACCAATTCAAAATTATATAACATATTATTACCTCTTTCCGTAAGCATACCTTACATCTAATATTATATGCTTTTTGAATAATATTGTCAATAACATTTAATAACTTTTAGCAAGTCTTTTCTTCTCGTGATATGATTTCCTTTAGAATCTCTTTTAATTCATTTAGGTCATATCCTGCATATTTCATATTAAACGGATTCTCTTCACTTGATAACACATAACTATATTGATTATTTATAATTGGAGCTTCACTTGCGCACCAATAAGCATTTCCAATTTTAAATGTATAATAATTATGTATATGCTCTCTACCTATTGTTTTGGCTTTTGTTTTCCAATGGTCTGCTATTTCTAATCCTAATTCTTTTAATGTTTCTTTTAACATACTTTATTCCTTTCAAATTTGCTTTATTTTAACGTTTTAGCAATAGAATGAATAAATACTCATTTCTTGCTTAAAACTCGCTATACGCTTAATTTTGTTCGTTTAAATCAAATATTGATAATTGAACGCCTTTTTCATCAGGATAATACTTTAATCTATATCCTATTCTTATGTATTCATCAAACACAGGTTTCCATAATTGCTTTGCAATCTTATATTCATTTGGGAATAACTTATATAAAGTGTTAAGTTCTTCTTGAACATTCTCGGCATTTGGGCAACATCTACAACCTGTCCTTTCAAAATTGTATGGTGGATAATATAGCTTACAAATAGGAACATTATATCTTTTTATAAATTCCCATTCCCACTCTTTTGTTACAGGCTTTAAAGGATGAAATCTTCTTAACTTTCCAGTATCATCAAATGCAGTGCATTGAATAACACTTCTCATACCGCCTTCTTCACTTTTGATACCTGTTAGCCCGATATATCTGCCATTCTCTTTTTCCCATTTAGCAAAATTCTCTTTTTTAAGTTTATAACAACATTTATCACTTATGTTAAGTTTAAATTCATCACTCTTTTGGTATCTTAATGATTCAGGGATAACTTTCATAGAGGTAAATACTTCTCTCTCTCTCTCTTATTCCAAACCAATACTTGATAAATGTCTTAACACCTTTTGGTAAATTGTGAATGTAATCGTAATTGTTTTTTAACTCTGGATTGTTTTCTATTTCATTAACATACTTATCACATAACTCTTTATTATTTTGATAGATATGAATGTTATGTGCGTGTTGTTTAGCCTTAAACGGATAACCAACTTCATTAAGCATATTTTTAATATTTACACCACTATTTACAATTACAAATCTATCGTCTTTTGACGCTACTTCTTTTACAAACTTAACAATATCTAAATACTCAATTCCTGTATTCATAAATACTCTTGGTATTTTATTATTTGGCAATGCTACATCAAGTAATGCAGATACAACCATACTGTCTAATCCACCACTACAAGATACATAACCATATTTCTCTAAATTGTATTGTTCATTTATAGCTTTAATTTTCGCTATTCTATCTTCTAAATTAAACTCGAAAGATTCCAAATCGCTCCACAGGTTCTAACCTGTAGGCAATGTTTACTCTTCCCTTGCTACTCGTTTATTAGACTTTCACGCAATTATAATTCTTTTACTATGCTTTTATCAAGTTGCATAAACCTAGTTATCACTAGGCTAGATTTTTCTCCTTTCGGTTAATTCGATAACTTTTTCTAATTGATGTAATATTATCTCTACACCATTTTGTTTGTGCTTTATCGCTATAATCAATGATTGCTAACCAATCTTGAATAGCATTGTTATATTCTTGTTCTTGCATAATTATCTCCTATTCTTTAATCATTTTGCATAAGCTCATTTACTTCAAATACTTTTTCTATGTATTCTACTCTTTCCCAATTATACATATTTGTTTCAATATCTAACACTAGGATATGATTGGTTTCGGCGTGAATATCAATTATTCTAAATAATACATCACTATCGTTTTCATAACCCATACTGAATTGAACATATTGCCCTACCTTTAAATCATCAGCTGTAATCCGTTTCTTCACTATTATACCCCCTATTCTTTAAATGCGTTCCATACTCCTGTTTTACATACAAGTTGATATGTTTCTTTTTCCACCTTGATAACATACCCACTTTCATTTACCTTTAATACATCAACAATTGGGCTATCTAATTGAGTTTCAATTTTGCTTAACTCTTTTACTAGTCCGTCATTAAATGTTCCATACGTTCTATAATAATCTCTTACTATTGAACTTAATAAAACATGATTCATTTTATCTACTGCTTGTTTATAATTTTGCTTACTTACCAATTTTTCCATTCTTTCCACCTTTACCTAACATTATCATATTATAAATTGTTGCTATTACAGATAGCACGATCATTACCTTGTTAAAGCTCATTTTTTACTTCTCAACCAATAATCAATTAAAGCATAAGTAAATAACAAGATAATAAAGATGGTACTAGTAAAAGCCCACATCTTAAAAATATCGAATGGCGTTTGAGTTCCATAATCTTTTATAAATGGCTCAATCCACCACTTTATAACACTTTGCATAATACTATTCCTTCTTTTTACAAATACTTACTGCTTTGTCTAAATCTTCTAAAGCTAAATCACATACATTGATTGGAAGATTATATTTATTCTTTAAACAATGTTCACAATCCCCTTTTAACAAATGTTCTTCACAATCATTGTATAAATCTTGCACAGTTAAGTTCTTTAATAATTCTAATTCTTTCATAATATCACTCTCTTTTCCACTTTTCTATGCTATCTCTAATATACTCTTTTCCTTAATAATTGTCAATAACATTAAGCAACATTTATATATAACTTTTTTATATAAAATATAGCCTTATGTGAAATCTATGTGAAATATTTTTAAAACTATGGCAAATAATTTGACAAGACCCTAAAAAATGGGATAATGAAGGTGTCTTTTCTTTTTTCGGTTTTCTTTTCTACGAAGAGCTAAAGCTCTATATAATATAAAAGTTTTATATCTAGAAATAGACCTTTATATTATATATAGGAAAGAGTTTTATATAAATATAAAGAATCATTATTATTTATCAACATTTATTTTTTTTAAAAAGTTAAATATAAAATATAAGGTTTGGTTTTAGGACCAACTTTTTTATTATTTAAAGGCTAATTTAAAGGTTTTAGGTATTTTTTACATAAAGTTAAGTGTTAAATATAGGTTTAGCCCAATTTTAGACCAATGTTTGACCAACAAAAGACCAATACTTTACCAACTTATGCAACTTATGCAACTAAAGAAATTTACAAAAGGTATGGCAATAAATTTGCGATATTTAATTTTATATGCTACAATATAGTCGTGGTTAGAAAATAGCCACCCTTTAAAACAATATAACAAATAATTAAATCAAAGCACAATTCAGGATTGGTCTATTTTGACGTTACCTTTTTCTTAAATACATTTCAAGACCAATCCACCTATGTGTAGTTCTTGGCATATTATTGAGTTCGATTCTCAAGCTACACACCATACATTATATAACCCTCCAATGTTGTATTTATAATTTGCGCAAGCGTCTTTTAATTAAGGCGCTTTTTATTTTGCATGAATCTTATATAAAAATAAAAAAGAGCAGTTTTCACTGCTCAATCGAAAAAGAAAAAAATTAAAAAATATAATAATTTAAAAATAAATGGGAATAATAATTATTTTTACCTATCTCTAGGCAATTATTATTATATGCTATATTTTATACATTGTCAATTTTTTTGCCAATATAAAACAAAAGCCCGTTAGTTTTTTATTCCTAACAGGCTCGAAAGAATTATAACAACGTTAGATAGTCAACTTACTATCTACATTTTCATTATAATTTATTTCTTTTGGTTTTTCTATATTTTCTTTTGCCTTATTCTCTATTAGAATGATTTCTTCATAAGGCTTGTTAATATCAACTTTCTCTTCTGTTAAAAGCCACTCAAAGAAATTGTTTAAGAATAATGAAAGTTCAACATAGAACTCACATTTATATTTCTTGGTTGCAACTTCTCCACTTGAATAAGATAATACGGCAGTCGCTAACATTGATGTTAAGTCGATCATCAACATAACAAAATCTTCTAAACCAAAATTGTCTTTTCTTGTATAGCCAACATAAGCCAAGAATCCACCAACTAAAGTAGCAGTGATAATCTTCTTGATGTGCATAATTAAAGTGTAAGTTTTAGACCTGTCTTTAATCTTGCCTTCTGCTATGCTTTCGTTAGCACTCATGATAGTATTTACAGAGTTTATCTCAACAGGCAACTTTTTATATAACAATTTCTTAAGAATCTTCTTATTATATTTCTTAAGCGTAATCAAACGCCCGTTAATTTGCAAGGATTTAGCCCTTAAATCAATTTCTTGAGAATGGTTGAGTAAATATTCATAGTCGTTTAAATCAAGCCCTATATAGCCTAATTGCGTTTGAATATAAATACGTTTACGATTTTCAAAATCAACCTTGGTAAAAGATTCAAGGCGCTTAACTTGTCTTTTGTCGTTTACTAAATTAGCTTTACGATTATATTCTTTTTTATTTGAATCATACGCTTCATCTTTTTCCCCGTTCAATTCGCCGTCAGGATAATATAAGAAGTGCATAATAATTTGGACACTGGCTAACATAATAAAGTCAATCCAGTCCATAGTCTTTTTAAAGACAGTAGATACTAGAAAATAGAAAATTAAACTAGCAACTAAACCAAGTGTTAGAATAAAAGTTCTAATTCTAAAAGTAAGTGATTTCTTCATTGTTATCTATTCCTTTCTATTTAGTGGTAGTAGCGTATTTCTTGTTGACTTTATACTCTAACTTATCACGCTTGTATTGTTCGTATTTAGGCTTTTTTAGAATATTGAAAATACTACCTATACCAAGACTTGCTAACATAAGTCCACAAGTAGCATTTAAAGATTCTAAAGTTTTAGCACCTAAATATGTAATAAGGTAGACTAATGCAAATGGTGCAACAACTAATACTCTATTGTATACATCTTGTTTTCTTTTTAATACATTTATCTTTTTGTTGATTTCAGTCTTAACATTATTATCGGTAGCACTAGCCAAGTCTTGTAAATAATTATCTAACTTACGTTGATAGCTATGTTCATACATGGCTTTAGCAGTAAAGAATAATAGTGAAACAAGAATAATCCCACTAAATGTAATTTTATATCCAGTTGAATTATTCTCGTCCACATAATTAGCAATAATAACTGCAGAAGTTCCACCGAAAGTTAAGCCGAAATCCAAAATTGAGTAGAAAATGTATAAGAATTTTTCTCTATTGATTTCGACTTTATCTTTCATTTTTATGGATACCCCCCTACCTATCTTATAATTTCAGTCTTTTCAGTTTTAGGTTTAGGCTCTACTTTAGGCTTTGGATCATCAAACTTTGTAATGCCTTGAATAGAAGTGATTTGAATTTGTGGCTCTACTTCAGGCTTGTTGCTATTTATAATTTCGATAAGCTCTTGTTTCTTTTCATCGCTTACTGCGATAGAGTCTTTGTAAACACCACCTATCCATTCAAGCAACTTTGTTTCTTTATCAAGTTGCGCTTGTAATTGTTTAATCTTTTCTTCATTAGCCTTTTTCAATTCTTCTTTAATAACGCCCATACGCTTTTCAACAATAGGTGCAATATCAACATTTAAAGTAGTATCGCCGATTTTGTTTAAAGCCGAATCGTGCATATCTTTAACAATTTTTTCATAATCAATCTTATTGATAAGTTTTCTAGTTAAAGCACCTTGTGCAGCGAAGAAAGCAGTTGAGATTATACCACCGATAGTGATACCGCTTAACATAGGCTTAACATTTTCCCAAATTTGCATGAGTGTTTCTTGAATAGTGAAAATCATTATTTATCATCTTCCTTTCTAATATTTTCTATCATTTTATCAAGAGTTTCTTTAGACAGTGGCTTACCGGTAATAGTATCTAATACATTACCAGTAAGAGTGTCATAAGCGAAACAAACTTTACCAATGCCATTGCATAAGACATTGTTTTTTTTATGTTTGCATTTTACACAACAACTATCGTTTGTGCATTTTTGTTCTTTTATATTATAAATTGTCATAGCAATACCCCCTTTAGATATAATAAACAATTACATTATCAGTTGCTGAAACTTGACGATATTGACTTGAATAATAGTTATAATATAAATATTGAGTATCTTGGGCATCATTGCTATAACCGCAATTAGCGTCTACATAAGAAGGCGTATCATCTTCTTGTAAAAGAAGGATTACTTTCATCTTTATAACTCTACTATCTGAAATGTTTTGCGCTAACCATTGCTCGTAAGTGCCATTAAATGTTTTAATTAGTGGCAATTCATTTCTAAATTTAACTAAATCTTTTTCATGAACAATGTTTCCGTTATATGGATAGAATATAGGTGTAGGTGTTGAGCCTTTTGTTATCATATCTTTAAATTGAACATTAGATAAAGTTTCACCTTGTCTTACTACAAGTCTATAATAAATATACATATTTCTACCAGTTATTGTTACACTTTTATTGTCATAGGAATTTGCTAATACTGTTCCTAACGGCGTAACTTGTTCAATCTGTGTAAAATATGTGCTATTAGTTCCTGTTGCACCAAAAGATTTAAAATAATAAGTTCCTGTTAGTACAAGCACATTACATAATACAAGATTAACAGTAGCAGTTGCAGTTCCATTTAAAGTAAGGACTCCATCTTTAACTTTGTATGTAATTCCATTTTTAGTTGTTTCTGCAACATCTGGTAAATTTAATAAATTTAAACTCTTTTCATACTCTTCTTTTAAAAGAGTTGCCTCTCCATTTGTAATATGTTTGTTTTCGTTATATGGAACATAATGATAAGCGTGGTCGCCATCAACTACCATATAACCAATAGAGCAACTATTAAATGTTATTCCACTTTCGCCAAACCATATAACTATATCTATTGTAGTATCTTGAGTTAATGTAAATGTTCCCTCACGATTTTCTAATGCTAAACCACTAATATTTGTATCATATAAACCAAACTTAATATTATCTAGTGATATATTAGTGCCACTAAAAGAGCCACTTAATATATATTCTTTAAAAGAGTAAGTGCCAGCTTTTAAAGATATTGAGCCTAACTCGTGATAATAACCAGCCGTTGACGTTCCATTTAACATACAACTATTTTTATTAATGGTAATAGATACTCCATTAGCATTAGCATTAGTATAAGTATAAGGATTATTAAACTTATTTAATCCTTTTTCCCACTCATCTCTTACCCATTGGCTACCATTTTGGTCTAATGTATTTAAAGGTTGATTTGTTATTACTTTTTCTTGATATGATGTTGCTAGTTTGTATTGAAGTAAACCACTTGGTTTTGTTGTTGAGTTAGTATTTTCGTTTTTGAAATAAACTGTGCCATTAACTCCAACTGCAACTCCGTTATTTCCTAAATAAACATTGTCCGCATAGGTAGGAGTTGCTGTGTTACAAGCCCAAGTAATAACTGCACCACTTCCATTAGTTGATGGTTTTAGAATATATGAAGCCAAAGCATCATCAGATGTATAGAAATTATTAGTTGGGCTATAAATCCAATTCAAACTACCTAAATCTACATATCCTGTTTGTCTTGTAATTGTAGTAGTTCCATCTCCGTTGTCAACATAACTATCATAAGCACCTAAATGATATAATGGTTTAGGATTTCCGTTTAATAATTCAGTTTTAGTTGCATAAGTTGTTGCAATGTTATTTCCGTTTTCATCGGCTTTTGCTTTGCCTACTGGGTAAACACCATTCATAATGGCATCTATATCAAATGTTTTCGCATAATCTACGTCATTTGGTTCTACAATAATAAATTGACCGTTTGTATAAAATGCACTAAACATAATAATAGATGTATTGGTATCAACGAAATATAAGAATTTATTGAAGTATTCATCGAAATATGGTTGTTGTTCTTCGCCTTCTTCAAAAGTAGCAATAACAGGAATTTCTACACCACCACTTGCAACTCTAATATATTTTTTATCTTCTAATGGTCGACTTAAATCAGTAATTCTAGCAATAAATTTATGCTCGGTATTATTTACTAATTCAGTGTCAATATCGAAAACCCAACCTACACCAAGTGTAGATGTAGCAGTAGCATTATAATTGCAAACACGATGCAAATATTGTTGACCTATTGCGCCACCTTCAACAATTTGAATTGTTTGATAAGGAATAGTCAATGTAAATGTAGAAGGTTGAGATAATGTGTTATAAATATTGATTTCAAATGATTGCATATCAGTATTAAAGATATATACTTCTACAACTAATTGCTTTTCAGGTGTAATAGTAATTGGTTGAGTTAAAGAAGTAAATGAGCCTTGAATATCAACTTTAGATACTTGATTTGCAACAAATGAAATATTATCAGATTCAGCAGTTCCAATAACAAATGGTGTATCGTTATTGTCAGTAGCATTATTATCACATTTAACTACAACTTTAATCTTTGCAGTTTTAGATACATTTAGCATAATTGGTAAACTAATGCTAAATACATTGTTTTGTGATAATTCATATTCGTATGCAGTAGTTTTATAATATGCGTCGAACAATTTAACATCGCCGATAGTAGAAACAGTCTTTTGAATATTTCCACCAACAAAACCATGTTCAATATCAGTATGAATTGCATCATAGTTGATATAATTCAATTCATTAAACATTTTTGCTAAAGCGTAATCTTTTACATATTGCTTTGAAGCACCGATAGTTTTAGTTTGATATGTTGCTTGAATATTATTGCCTAAACCATCATTTTGCGAATTAGTAGCTTTAGGAACGGAAGTTGTTCCGTCTAAAATTTTGGCTTGTTTATCTTCTAGATCATTGATATAACCTTTCAAATATCTTTGAGTTCCGTTCATATCTTTGACCTTGATACCTTGAATTTCGCCGTTTTGAATATCAATTACTTCGTTAGAATTAGTATTGTTTCCGTTTCCTTTAACAATACCCATTTCAGTATTGCTAGCAGTTTCTAAAGAAGTAGTTTCATACCAAATCCAACCATTCTTTGTGTATAAGCAATTGTAGTTAGTATCTACTGCTCCTGTAACGTGTCCTACATAAGTGATTAAATCGCCTAATTCAAGTTGTGTAATGCCTTGTGCTGATAACCAAGCATTGATTTGAGCTAAAGTAGGCTCTGAAGTATTGCCGTCTAATTTACCAAGTGGTGTAAATTGAGAAGTCATTGTGGCTTTAATATCGGCAATATCTTCTTTGTTTTTCTTGTTGTCAATTTCCAAGTCATCATTTCTAACACTTAATACATTTAAGCCTGATTCAACACTTGTTGTAAATTGTTGTGGGTCATCATCAACTGCACTTGTAGTTCTTACATGAATATTAGTGCTTGATTTATCTTGCTTGTAAGTTTTAAGTGATTCAATATCTTCTTTAGCACGATTGATATCGGCTTGTAATTCATCGGCAGTAGAAGGCTCGTCGTGAATTTCTTGAGTATTACTTGCTTGGAATACTTCGTATTGATACAATGGGCTTTGTGCAAATGAAATAAGCTCGTTATCACTTATTACCAAATGGTTGATTTGGAATTTTTGAGTATTACCGAAATATAATGTCATTTGTTGTGGCATTTGTCTAGTAAGCAATACATACTCAATATTGTTTACCATTACATTATCTTTAACATAGCTAAATTCGTATAATCTAGCGTCGTTAGTAATAACTGTATCACCATTTTCTTTAGTTTGAGTAAATGTCATAGATACAGTGTTTGATATGCTAGGAGATGTTTCATAAATGGCTTTAGGTATGTAAACATTCACAGAAATATTATTCCAAGAATATTGTACAAGATTACCACTAGAAATAACATCTTTGATAGTCATATCAGTATTAAGAAAAATCTTATATGTTAGCATTCTTTGAATGACTCCTTTCTTGGAAGTTATCTTCCTAATAATATTATATAACAAGTAGATAAAAAAAAGGAAATCGGCATAAAGCCTATTCCTTTAATCTTGGTTGTTAATATTTGCATTAGGTTTACGATTAGGATGAGCATAAATTGAAGTATGTTGCTTTTGATAAGAAGTTAAACCTGTTATATTTTTAGCAACAAGATATTGTGCGTTAATATATCCGTTAAATGTATTTATATCGTAAACAACTGCAATTGCTTTTACATTATCCCAGTTAATTTCTTCACTGTATGTTGCAAGGCCTACACCGAAATCTATAATTGGGTTAAGACCTGCTGTATTACGAATATTTATTGTATTTGAAGATATAGCAATATATTTTTGATTTACTCTAGCTTTAGAGAATTTGTTTACTTCTTCACTTAACAAGACAACTCTAAATTCAACAGGTGTGCCATTATCAGTTTCTTTAGGATTAAATATAGTAGAACTTACAATAAGTCTATCACTATTTGTAATAGCACTTAAACACATATTAAATTTTAGTGTTTCTCTACTATCTTTGTTAACATCTTGTGCTACATAAGATAACTTATATTCAATATCACTTTCCATTTTTGAATCATATTTTGGTAGTTGCTCTATTAAAGATAAGTTGTCATCGTTGTAGTTTTCATGAGATATATTATAATTGCATAAGTCGATTTGAACGCTCTTAACTTTACCGAATCTATCAGTATATTTGTTAGGCTCTTTAATCTTATATGCGTTATCACTAATACCTGACAATGCAACACCATTTATTACATTTAATGTAGGACTTAACCAACTTGCTTTTTTTACATCTCCACCTACTGCGGTGCTTGTTTCACTATCGCCTATATTATAGTTATCTTCTGCAACAACACTTGATATAAATGTGTGTCCACTTGCAACATTGTTTACAGGCAACATAAATATTTGATTAGCTTCATCTTCATAAGAGAATGTTATTTTAGCATAATTAGGTCTTGCACTTTCTTCGCCTGTAATTATTCCAAGCACGTCTTTGAAATAGTCCCAATTATTCAAGTTAATTCCTTTGTATCTACCATGTGATACTGCCGGATATTCAGTAGGTGGGTATTCTCCACTATCGACTGAATAAAATTCAACAAGCATTGGAATTATAATTTCTCTTGTTACACTAGATTGTTCGCTTATTTCATAGAATCTAGGCTCACTATCTATACCTACAATTTGAGATAATGCATTATGATCCATTGTGTAATCAACTTGTTGCTCAATATGTTCAGGATAAATAAATGTAGTAGCACTAGCGACATAATATCTATCAGTGCCAATATTTACTAAATCGCCAGCTTTAATACGTTTGTCAAAAGTAGAGTTCCATTCACTGCGTGTAATTTGAGCATTTCCAGTTCTAATTAAATTACCATAACAATTTTCGCCATATTTTTGAGCGTCTAAATATTTGTCGCTTTGGTTAGTAAATTGAGCGTGTCTAGGTGTTGTTTCAGTATTGTTTTGATATAGATACTTTCTAATATCAGGTCTATAATAAGGCACACGCATATTATCTTTAGTTCTATACTTGATTCTAAATACGCAATTTGTAATAAATTCTTCGCTTGATAATTGCTTTAAGATATTCTTTATTGCATAAGGTTGAATATTGTTTCCTTCAGGTGCTTTGTATTGTAAGCCTTGAATTTCAGTTCCACCTAAATGGAAATAAATTGAGTTAGATTTAGCATGTAAGAATGATTGTGAATATGTAATTGGCAAACACTTGTAAATATTATGCTCATACACGAATTTAGTCATATCATACCAAATAGAAGTATTAGCGTGTGGCCCATATACAACTTGGAAAGACATTTCAAGAATTTCAAGAATTGGATATTTAGTCTTTAATACTGCGTTATCGGTAACAACAAGTTGACTTCCGTCATTGTCGTTAGGCTTTAAGTATTCTTCAATTACGCTTCCATATTGGAATAGATTTGTTGTGTATGCATCTAATTCACAAATATAATCTTGAATATCTCTACTAGAGAATACAGAGTTTAGGTTATTAGAATTCTCTTTAATGTTAGCATTTCCATAAGGTCTAAATGTTAATTCTAGTCCACCGAATATATTGTAATCGGTATGTCTAACATCATCGAATTTAATAATAGGCTTTGCGTGAACGTATTTGCCTAATTCTTGTATCATTTCCCAACAATTCTTGTTAGTATAAATGCTTTCAATGATTTTAGTATTTGCTAAAGCTTGATAATTGTCTCCATAAACGTTTAAATCATAACTGCCACTTACTGACTTAATTTTATTGAATAAGTCTAAAGCAGTTAAAGGCATTGAACTTTCAAAGAAATTTACATTAAGATTATCTTTACCTAAAACACTGAAAGAATATTCTTTAAAATAACTAGTTGCTTCCATAGGTGCATGAGTATCATAGAATGGGTGTCCTTCAGTATCACTTTCAGTAAATGTTTTTCCTCCACCATAGTTAACAGTTACTTTACCGACCATTCTTTCAACTTCGTAAATATCATTGGTTTCTTTTCCGTTGCAGTCAGTAAACACAGGTTGGAATCTAAAACTATAAGTATGGTTAGGCTCAAGTTTAATTTCTTGAATCATACCACAAGCACGCATAAGTGCTTCCATATCGTTGTTATCAAATTCTTGCTTACAATAAGTATCATTGTTTTTACAAATCAAACCTACTGAAAATTTAAAGCCTTGTGCCTCCTCTTGCATAAGTTGCCCTGCAGGTTCATCATAATCGCTTATAAAATTGTATGCATTTAAATCACTAATACCATTTGTGCAGAATGTATAATCTCTATAATTACCATTGGCTACAATATCGTTAGATACATTTCCGTCAATTTCCCATAAGTTAACTACATCTCTTTCATAAGATGTTGTAGTGCCACCAAAGAATTTTGGCTGTTTACCTACTAAAGACCAATCATTTTCATTTGCACTTAAATAACTTGATGGACTTGTTTTGCCGTGTCCGTATCTATCGTTAAATAATTTTCTTGGCATTTTAATAACAATTGGGTCATATACTTTTTCTTTTTTTGTAACAATGTTATAATCTTTTAAAAAGAATTTGACATCAAGAATAGTGCTAAAGCTATCTACTGTCATTTCGTTTCCATGTACGTCATTTTCATACATTTGGAAAATAGGACAATACATTTTGTAATAAGGCTCATTGTCTTTCATAACAATAGATTTAGAAATGTAAGAATCTTGATTTCCACCTTTTACGAAAATAGCCCCGTCTTGATTTAATTCTTCAATTTGTGGTTGATTTATTCCGTCATCATAAACAACTGAATTTTTAATATCTTCGTATCCGTCAGTAGAAATCGGGTCTCTTAACATTAAAGTGCCTTGTTTAGTGAAAACTTGCTCTCTAGTAAAAATTGTCTTTTGTTTTTCAATATTTACTTCATAAGTAGTATAGAAAATAAAGCCACCTGATCTTCTAAATTCCCATTTATATTCTCCTTCAGATAATCGGCTATCTTTATGGAAATCACCTTCTCTACCGAAATATTTAGTAATATTAGATAATAGACCTTGCTTAATGTTGTCGTAGGCAAGAGTAACATCTTCAAGTCGATAAGTCATAGAGAAGTTATCGCATGTGCGTTGTTGCAATTCAATAGCAGGATTTCCTAAAGACAATCTATGTGTATAATGAGTGCCACTAGACAAAACAGTTTTCTCAACATTGTCATTTCTAACAACCATTTCTATTGTTTCACTTTCATTTGTTTCAACAACAATGTTAAGTCTAGTAGAAGGTAAAACTGCATCTTTGTTAGAATCTATGTAAGATAATTCCATTGTGTCTATTTCGCCGTTAAGTGTTTCAGTATATGTAACAGGCATTAAAAGATTATGAATTTCATTACCGGTATGTGGTGCATTATCGGTATAAAAATATGCTTTAATTTTATTAGTCTTACTCATATTATCTTAACCTAGTCCTTCCGTCAGTTAAATCAATACCACTTCTAGCTTTAGCATAGTTTACACTTTGAGTTTGCCTAAATTCTTGAACGGCTTGATTTATATTTCTTTGCTCGTATTTCATAGCATTACTTACTAAACTTGTTGTTAATTGAAGTGCGCCAAGTGCCGGATTTATTGCAAACCCTACAATAGTGTTAACGGAAGTAGATATTACATCGCTAACGATTTCTTGCTTACGTTGAACTTCGGCTTGGAAATTGCTATCGCCTGTATATGCACTAATATTGCCGATAATAAAATTAGGTGCAGTTCTTGTTGCAAAATTTACGGCAGTCTTTATTGCAATTCTTTTGGCACTATTCATTTTTCTTGTCTTTTCTTCTTCACTATCTTCATTAGCTTTTTTTTCGGCAGCGGATTTACCCCTACCACCACCAATTCCTTTACCGATTACAGTAATTGTAACGGCTTGTTTAGTTTGTTTGTATAACGCCATATTACCGCCCCCTATTCAACTAAATTGGGTCTTAATTGTAATGTTATTGTTCTCTTAACAAACTCGCTATTTACAATATCTTCATCGAAAGAAGTTAAGATAAATGTATATACATAATTCTTATTTCCCCTTACTTCATAGATATTGACTGCTAAATTATCATTCAATACTACTTCGGACTTAATATCTACACCATTTTCATAACAATGACTAGCCAATGTCATTTTAGCAGTATTGATAATTTGCTTAATAATTGTATCTTCATCTACGAAATCGTATGATTCAAATACAAATACACTTGAACCTGATGTTAGAATTTGACCGATAGACTTGTTGTAAATAGTAGCAGGTCTTGTTTGGAAAGTAACATTAGATTTAATAGCGTTAAATAATAAAGGCTCGGTTTTAGTAGTATGGTTGTCATCTGTATAAGGCCACGTTTCAATTTCGTTGCCTAAACCTATTCTATAATCAACGCCACTACCATAAGCAATAGCGTTTAAAATTGCGCCTAATTTAACGTCTACTTGATAGATTGCAATTTTACCTAAAGCACTTGGAAAACTATCTCCTAGCGTTTCTAAAGTGCCAAAATCAACGAAATACTTGTATTTCTTTCCGTTAACATCTTCAAACAAGTCATAATTGCATCTTCTAGTTTCATGCAAGTATTGAATATATGTATCTAAAACACTAGCTTTAGTTTCTTGTAAAGCGAATGTTAAACGGATAGTGCTTGATAAGATTTCAAAATTCTTGCTAAAAGAAGTTTCACGATTATATTGTTCTACAAGACAAGTTCCAAAATTTCCGTTTGCAATAATACGTTTCATATCTTCTTCAGTCATATCTTGATAACTGTCATATCCGTTTAAATTAGCGTCAAACTTAAATGCGTAGAATTTAACATTTAAAAATGTATCTATATCTATTGGCTTGTTTTTATCCATAACAATTTTGAAAGAATTATCTTCCCAAATGTTCCTAATAATGTGGCATAGATCTAAATTTGTAAAAATTGGATTATATTCCATTGTAGCCCACCTTTCTTTCCCACTCTCTGCATAGAGTAGAATAACCTTTTCTTTGACCGCTAGACATACTTGTGAAAAACATATCTCTATTGTTTTTGCCACGAAGTCCTAAACTTGCCTGTGCTTTGGCAAAATCTCTATTAAAATAGATATTCTCAACAATATTGTCTAATAATGCTTTCTTTTGTCTAGGTGTCATTGACTTTACTTCTTCAAGATTATTTATTCTCAAGTATAATTTACCTTTATCTTTATTTTTAGAATCAAACTTTAATTGTGAATTTAAAGCACTTGCTAATTCTTGAGAATGATTAGCATAACTTTGAATAAGTGTCTTATTTGCTTGTAAATTGCTTAAAACTGCATTGTAAGAAGTTTCTATATCATAATTCACATCAACTTGAATGTGTGAATTTCCACGCACTACTGCTTTAACGTTAGAATCATAACTTAATAAAGCAGTAATACATAAATTTGCTAAAATTGACATAATATTAAAAGCGTTAAGCTCATCTACTTTAATATCATCGCTTTTAGCAACTTTTCTTTCTTTTGTAATAGTGCCGAATAACTCATTCATGACACCACTTTTAACAAGTTGTGATAATGTGTATTTTGCTTTATACAATTCTCATCAACTCACTTCTATATGTTTTACTTAACATAGGCTTATATTTCTTGCTAATAGATATGTCGCCCACTTGATAAATCTTATTATCAATTACTAAATAATCATCTTTTTCAATAGGTATATTTTCAACGTCCCAACGAATATTCATTGTTTCAACCTTGATAGTAGCGCCTTTTGTAAGTTGTGTATTTGATATGTCAGTGTCATTTTCTTCTATATAGTCAAAATCTTGAACATAGAAAAATTTATCCATTTGCAATTCTTCTGGAAAAGTATAAGCATTTTTTGCAACATCATATATATTTCTTTCACTAGATTCAAATGTAGCACTATTCTCTTCTAAAGTTTCGCCGTTAACAATGCTTGCTAATTTATAGAATTTATTGTCAACTGGATTATAAAATGTTGAATTTACATAATTTAAAATTAAACACTTGTTATTTTCATAAAGGCTTATGCCTTGATTCCATTCAACTTGTGTCATATTATTATGCAAGTCATATACACCATAACATGTGCCTAGTATCATTACACATACATAGTCTAATTCTAAAGGCAAACCATAAGTATTTAATACTTGTGTATATCTTTTGTATAATTGCGCTTTTGGTTTGTGATTATATGTTTTTGTTGGTTTTAAAAACATAATTACCACTCCTTTCCAATGCCGTCTACATAAAATCTGTATTTACCTGCAAAATCTAAACCAAGTGGGTGCATAACTGCTTTCATCTCGGCTGGATAATCTCTTTCTTCATAACGTAATGATCTAATATCAGTAGTAGCACCACTGTCTAAATCAAAACCACTCACTTGTGAAACATCTCCATTATTGCATAAGTATTCGCCTAGCATTACCATAATTTCAATGATTTGTTGTCTATATTCATATAAATTCCCCATTGTAACAATTCCTTTAACTGCAATTAAGTATTTAATAGCAATAGGACTATTCATATAACAATGCTTGTATGCATATAAATAGAACTTTTGACTAACTCTTTTTAAAAAGCCGTCTAAATCATCAATTCCACGTGCCTTTAAATCGGCTCTAATATTTATTCCACGATTCTTAAATGCTTGCTCCAAAATTTCATATTGATGTGTCTTTCCATTGTAATACAACTCGGTATCGTTGTAAGGAAAGTGCATTTCTTCTAATTCTAAATTTTCAAGCTCAACTTCTGTATATGTTGGTGCTGTATAAAATGTCATAATTTCATCTCCTACTCTTTAAAGTATTTACTAGCATACTCACTAAAACTTTCTTGAGTCTTACCAGTATTCATATCTTCTTGACGTTCGTTAGCTCTGTCAGTTCTTAACTTTTGATATTCAGGATTCTTTCTATCTAATTGTTGGTCAAAACCAAAAGCATAAGTTCCAGCTCTACCACTACCTGTAATACCACGACCAGCATTTCCTGTATATGCAAATTTACCACTTTCATCTCTTAATTGTGGATTGATTTTGTTTAATTCTTCTCTTGAAATCTTATCGGCTTTGGCAATATTTAATTCGCCTGTATCTTTATCAAATACATTTTGCTTAACAAGTTCTTGGTTTTGCTTAACATTCATATTTAATGTTCCTTGAACTACGCCCATTGTTGAATAAGGCCCATGTTGTGGCCATCTATTTACGGTAGGCATTAAGACAGTTCCTTTTTTAACATTATCATTAGCCATATAAATGTATTCTTTTTCGCTTAATTTACCTAAACCAAATCTTACTTTAACTAATTTAGCCATGCTTTCACGTCCTTTCAAGTATATTATATTATAAACATACTCTTTTCCCAAATTTGCGTGAAATTGTTGTATTGCTTTAACTTATGTGTTATACTTAACTATGTAGATATTATAAACCTTCTAATAGATTTGTATTTATCAAACATAATTATCTCTCGCATGGCACTTATTAAAGTGCCTTTTTTATTTATATGCCTTTATTTTAAGCATATTTAAGCGTATAGCGTGTTTTATACAATAAATGGTTAATTATTCATTTTAACTCTAAAATGCTTGTATACGTTAAATTTAAGCAAAATACATAAGTGCAAAAGAAAAACGCTATATCTTATGGAAAGGTTTTTGATATAGCGTCTTGATAGAAAAAACGGGGAAAGCAATTTCTATCTATTGTGTAATGTTTATTTATGAATGAAAAAAATCAAGTTGTAATCTTTTCGATTACATTTTTATTTTACTTTATTTCTTTATTTTTAGCAAATTATTTAACATTATTTCACATAGATTTCACATTACTTTAGTATGTAAAAGAAAAAAGGCTACTATTTCTAGTAACCTTTTATTTTTTTATTTAGTTTTGAGCACCTGATTGATAGTCTGGGTCTTGTGTTGCAGATTCAATGTTAACTGCGATAGATAATGCAGCCTTAACTGTTGCTAAATCGGCATCGGCAATTGTATCATTTGTGATAACCTTAATTGACTTACCTGATAAGCACTTAACACCAAATTTATTGAATGGCTTTAATACAACTGAACCATGTTGGAATGGATGTTCATTTGCTGAAATACCTTCCATAGCAATACCACGTAATGTAGAACCACCATAAACGATGAATCCTTTAATCTTATCAAGAATTGCTTTAGTAGTAGCATCGCTTGAAACACCTAATACTTCATAAATGTTATCTCTTTCAACATCGTTAACTAATGTCATTAAGACACCGTCATAGATACCACAAATACCAGTTCTTGAGTCAATTCTCTTTCCTTCAGCTTGAGTAAATGGGTTCATAAAGCCTGTTGCATTGATTTGTGCGGCAGCTTCACTTGCATTTGTTGCATATTGTGCTTTTAACGCAGCGTTTAAGTCATAATCAATGAATGCTTGTCTTTCTTCCATAGGAATTGTGAAAGCACCGATTGACTTATCGCTTTGTAAGTTAGCATTTGCTAATTGGAATGCTTGAGCAGGTGTAGTATTTGCATCATACTTGAATACTGATTTTGCTACTGCAGTATTGTCATCGAAGAATGCTTTGATTTGGTTAGCCCAAGTGAATGCATTTAATGTTTGTGCGAAGCAGTCAGTAATATTCTTATTTACATATTGCTCAAAGTTAACTTGTGTAGAATGGATCATTGCAAATGGAATAGTAGTATCTTCATCATATACGAAGTTAACGAATAATGAATAATGTACTGATTCAGGTGTAGGACCACCATTTGCGTTATTTTTATTCATCCACTTACCATTTGTAGCATTTAATGTACTACCAATAGCACGATAATGAATCTTCTTTGGTAAAATACGAGTAATGTCGATTGTATCAACTTCCATAATATCTTCTTTTGATACGTATTCTTCAGTTACACCTTTACCTTTAATGTGTTTTAAATTTGGGAATAAGTTTTCATAAACTACTAATGATGAACCATGTTCAACATCAAAACCATTTTTTGTTACGAATGCCATAATTTAATTACCTCTTTTCTTTTTAATGTGTTTCGTTCCAATATGCGCTAAATGAATTAGCACTTGTAGGTTTGTCCTTATTTACGTTAGTCTTGCTTTCTAAATTGCCAAAACCGTTAGTTTCATATTTTGTATGTAAATCATCGGCTTTCTTTTTAGATTCATCAAGTTCCTTACGTAATTTGACGTTTTCGTCAACAATAGCATTAAACTTTGCTTCTAGAGCTTTAAGTTTTTCATCTACATCAACGTTTAATGCAAAATCAGTAATAGGACGTCCATCGGCACTTGGCTCTTTAGTTTCTTCAATGACTTGCCCATTCACATTTTCTTTGGCCTTTTCTTGTGAATCAACAGCGTTTTGTTCCACTTCAGGACTAGTTTCTTCTTTCTTTCCTAACTCTTCAGTCTTGTTTTCTTCAACCTTTGTATCAGTATCAGTTGACTCAACTTCTTGAGATTTTTCCTCGCCTTTATTATCTACCTTTTCGGCTTCATTAGGGTTTGGTGTATCGGCTTTTTGGCCTTGCTCATCAGGTTTAGCTTTAGAAGTAAGTAATTGCTCTAATTGAGCTTCTTGCTCTTCGGTTAAATCTGCATTTGCTAATTTTGTTAAAATTCTATTAAAATTCATTGTTATAGTTAGCTCCTTTCAACAATATTATATATTATTCTTTTATTTTTTCAAAATCTGTTTTATTAGGATTTGCACCATTAACACTTTCACGTGTTTCAGGTGATGTATCTACATCTTCCATTCTTTCAACTTCTTGTTGTTGCTGTTGTTGTTGCTTTAAAGCCATAGATTGCTGTAATCTGATTTGATTTTCGATATAATTTATTTCATAATCCTGTTCTTCTTGAGATAAATAACCGTATGTGTCTTTTACATATCTTCTAGGGCTCATAAAACCGCTTTGTAAAGCAACTGTATTTACTTTAACATTATCAATGTGGCTTTCTTGGTTTTCATACTTGATAGAGCACTTAACATATTCGCCTGTTGGACAATCAATAAGTAAGCATATTTTTCTTATAAGTTTATTCAATACTCTTTCAATACTTCTCTTCCATGATTTGAAAGTTGTATCAGTTGTTGTCTTTTCACTTATAATTTCAGTTGCAGTCTTTGAGCTTGAGCCTTCACTCATAAATGATGCAATAGTGCTTGTACTTAAGTTAAGTTTAAATGCCATATCACGATAGATATTTTCTTTTTGCATTCTAATTTGGTCGGCTCTTAATGCGAATTGCATAGGCACAATTTGACCATCTTCAGACATTTCTAACTTAACATAGTAATCTTCATCAAGTGTTTCTTTTTGCTCTGGATCATCAGGATTCATATATTGGCTTGGAACGTTTGCTCTAGCACGAGCCATTTTAACTTCTTTCTTTTCAAACACTTTTAATTGGTCTAATTGCACTGCTTCAATTTGTAAAGTATCAGCAATAGGTTGACCGAAACAGAAGTTAGGTATTCTTGGGTTGCCTTCAGTAAAGTCAATTTTATATACACCTAAACTATCATGGAAAGTTAAATATGCAGGTGCATCTCCAAAAATTATTTCAGGATAATTCTTTTTAATAACATCTCTAATCTTTTTAGGAATACTCTCCCACTTGCTAGGTTTCTTATTTACAACAAAGTTTTCACTCTTTTCAACTTCGGTTGGTTTATCCATACCTTCGGTTTGTAAGCTACCGCTTCCTTCGTAAATATTATATACAATTCTAGGCTTTCCTTCGTCATCAAAATATCTTTCTTCACATAGCATATAGTGTGTATTATCACTTGCAGTGTTTTGAATAACATCAATGTATGTTCTACATCTTGTTACATTGTTTCTATTATCTACATCTACAAAGAAATTATCTATTCTATGAGCTGTAATATAATACTTCATATCTTCAGTTCTATTGATTTTGATAATTGAACTACCACCTGCTTCGGCATAAGTCCACGCTTCCTTTACTACCTTTTCAAAATCGGCGGTATTTTCAGCCCAGTCAATTATCTTATTTCTAGCACCATTTGGACCTATAAAATCAATACCATTTGCAAATAGCTTGCCTGTAATACCCCTTGCTATACTTTGCAATGATAATGAGTTTGTTATAGTATTCTTCCCAACCTTAACGTTCACGTTACCGTCATAGTAACGTAAACAGTTTCTTAAATAGGTTGAATAATAGTTATAATAATAACTTGGTGCAAATAAATAGAACGGGTTAGTTACAACATAATTGATAATATTATTTTCGTCAGCAGTATTGCTTGCTGTATATAGAATTGTGTGTTGCATTCACGACACTTCCTTTCTATTTAATTATATCATTACTTTACATTTTTTCCCAAATCTTTAGTGTTCTCTTGGGATTTGGCTTGTTCATCGGCTTTATGAATCGCCTTTGTCATATTTCTAATGTAAGTTTTAATTGCAGGCATACCGATTTGTGTCATTGTAGCATTATATTGCTTGATTTCTACAATAAGGCTTGTTAAAAGCTCATTTGTTTCTAATTCGTTACGAATCATAGCTCTTTGGAACTTTACATCATCGCTTACTGTTTCCTTTTCTCTACGCATAGCACTTGCTACTGCCTTATTTACTGCCATTTGATTGATATCTGCCATTATTTATTACCTTCACTTTCTTTATTTTCTTCTTTTACTGCAGGAATTAGCATTTCATTTAAGAATTTATTGTAATCTTCTACTTCTTTCTTTAAAACTACTAACATTTTAAGGTTTTCACACTTTAAATTATATAAAAGTTCGTTATTTACTTCCTTTTCAGTTTTCTTTTTTGTAAATTCTCTTGGTAAATTTAATCTTTTATACCATTGTGTAGTTGATAATTGATTATCTTCACTTAATGTTTCTCTAACTACTACATCCATTTCAGTATTTCCAAATTCTAGTGGTGTTACTTTGTTAATATCCATATTTTCACTCCTTTTATTTTTTATATACTTCAGCTCTCTTTAATACTTCACTTACTTTACTATTATCTTCATTTCTTGTAGGCCATGAAAGATTATAACAATTTGTATAATAAGGAATTAGACCGTATTCTAGTCCGTCAACGACGTCGTTAGGAATAGCAGGATCTAGTTTACCATTTTTATATGTTTGTGCTTCCAATTCATGGCACAACCAGTGATGGTTTCTAGTTCCATCCCATTCATATTTACCTTCATTTAAAATTGTTATTACTTTAAGTGCTAATGCAGACTTGATTAAGCCCATATTATAATCCTTTTTCTTCATAGTGAACTTTTTGATTATAATATTACGCCATATCTTATTATGACTTATATGCTTTGTATGTCTAACTTGTGCAATAAATGGGCTCGCAGCTCCGTCTATTGATATTACAATTTTAGTCATATTATAATAAAAGCCGTATTGTCTATCTAAAAACTCTAGGAATTCATCTAATATCTCACATTGCTCGGTAGGTGCTAAAGCACGTTGTGTTTCTTGTGGGTCATTTACACAAGTTTCTAATACACAACAAGTTCCGTCTGTAAGTATTGCAACAGGCACAACTGCGAATTTATCGTTTGCAGTAGCATGGTCGATACCGATAAATAACCTTACTATTGTTTTGTTAGGTAGGTCTTTTCTTAATTTATAATGTATTGAACGCACGAATTGTGGGAATACTTTATTACTAACTGTGGCTTTTACATCTCCTAAATAGATTCTTCTAAATTCTACTGGGTCAGAAGCTTTGAAATCTTCAATGTATTTTTTAGTTTCTTCTGATAATAAAGTCCAAATATCATAACAATTTGCATAAATATATACCCAAGTTGGGTCTTTACGCTTTTTAGCGCTCCAACGTGTAAACCAATGTCCTAATGTTTCGTTATTACCTACTAATACGAATTTACAATCGTTTGAAGTTTGTCTTATGAATGTAATTAAGGCTTGTTCTACAACGTTTGAATCTTTATTCTTTTGTATTTCTTCAAACAATACTAATGACAATGGATGTGGTGTCTTAATACCACGTGCACGTTGACCACCTTTAGAGTCGGTAATTGGGAAGATATAAATTCCACCTTTATGCGCTCCGTCATTGAATATTACTCTATCCTTTGATTTAGGTATATATATTTCATTTGTAGGTTTATCGCCTACATCAAATCCTTTATTTCTAAAGAATGCTTCAATTTCATTGATAATACTGTCTTTAATTTCAGCACTTGTTGCTTGTAGCAATACAATATCGTTATCAGGTTTAGCGTTAATAGTAGCATAAATTAAGTCGACTAGAATTGATGTTTTACCACTCAAACGTCCACTTGATAGCAAGAATTTATTATGCTCTTTATCTGTAAATATAGGTGCATATACTTTTGGAATAACGATTTCATAAGTTCCTATTGCTTGGTGTTTTGGCTCTTCTCTTGTTATGCCTACACTTAATGCTTCATCACTCATTACTCTCACTCTCACTCTCGCTATCTTCGGTTTCTTCAAGTTCTTCAGCATCCACATCTATAACAGGCACTTGCTCGATAACATCTTTAGGTGCTGTTGTATCAACGATCTTGATTGTAATATCTTTATTGACTTCTACTTCGCCAATAACCTTTGTTACATCGTCAATTCCAAGCAATGAATCTAACTTCTCACGAGCTTTAAGTCTTTCACTAATGCTTGGCTCTATCTCTTCAACCTTAACAACTTCTTTTCCAGTTTCTTTATCGGTAGTAGTTGTTTTCTTATGTTGCTTGATATTACCCGATATAACATCTGCATAGAATTGCAATTGATTAGCTTCTTCGCCTTTCTTACTTGCAATAATATCTAACACTGTACGCCCTTGTAAAGCATTGTTGGCTATCTCTTTTGAAATAACACTATTCTCTTTACCTAGCCCGTTTAACTTGGCTCTTGTTTGCAATGTCTTGATAATATCTTTAATAAGTGGATGATTCTTCTCAAATGAACTTGCATTTGGTCTAGCGTTTTTTTGTGGAAATCCAGCTTTTACCCACGCAACTTCCATTGCAAGTCCAACCCCACGAAACTTGGTATATAATTGTTGCTTAATATTGTAAGACATATATTCGGCTAACAATTCAGGTGCAAGAAATGATTTTAAGTCCATTTTATCTTGTTTTGATACTTCGTTTGGCAATCTATCTACCCCTTTCTATCTAATTTATCTAATTTACGGTAAGATACAATATTTGTGATAAGTCCTAGTATAAATTGTATAAGACCGATAATTCCTTGCAATACTAGGATTCTTATACATTCGTTTTCTATGAAATCTAACTTGATGATTTCTCCCAACTTTGTTCCTACATATACTGACAATAAGGCACATGCTAAATTGAATACCACCCTTTTTATACTAAATGCTTTTTTATACCATACGTTAAGTAGCAACGTACTAACAATACTTGATACAACATTACTCGAATACAATGCCAAGTCTTTATTCTTGGAATACATATATATGTAATAGTCCATTACAAGTACAATACACATTCCTACTATTCCTGTTAGCATTGTCCCTAATACATCGTGGATTCTTTCCTTGTTTAACGCATGAATACACATGATCCAAATGCCTCCAAATAAGAATGACTTGTTTCGGTATATCCTTCAGCTTCTTCTAAATAAAAGTGATTCCCATTCCTGTTAGCCCTAAATGTATTAAGTATAGAATAGTCCTTATCCCCTAATACCTTTTGCATAATAATATTTATGTTTTGTGTTAAACATCTAACAGGCTTTTCTCCATACATAACCCTATCACATCGTATAAGCCTTTCTTGAGAGAACTTCGATACATCTATTGTTTCGCCTTTGTAATAGATGACACTTCCAAGTGTAGCCCCATTCGTTGCTAACATAACTTCTGTATTCTCTAAAGTGTTAGCATACCTGATAGACAACAACCTATTTGTATCTAAAGATATTGCATAGATAAAATACGCATTACGATTTACGATTTCTACTACCCTTGCTTCTCTTCCGTGTGCTACGACATACTTCTTCTTGATTATCACTTTTCTTCTCTTCTCCTTTCACACCTAGTCCTATACTAAACACAATAATAAACATACAAAATACATAAAATAAACTCGCTAAATCTATTGTTAACATCTATCTATCTCTGCCCCCTTTATTTCCCCCTTATACTTACATATTAAGCACATTTATTATATATTGTCAAATTTCTTAACATACTTTTATTTAAAAAGTTATTATAAATTCGCTTATATATTATATTTAACTTACATTTATAAATTCAAGTTATATATTATACATGTGTTATTTTTATATAATACTTAATTATTATAAATATGTAATTTTTTTATTTTTATAAGTAGGTATTTATATATATAA
>CALCVH010000024.1 GCA_937907585.1 uncultured Bacillota bacterium
TTAAGAAGTGGGGGCTTCCTGGGCAAGAAAACTAACGTTTCCAGTAATCAGGCTATCCCCGGTTGTCCCTCGGTTCTTTTTATTTTTGTTGTTTATATCAAATATAGTAGTTAAAGTAGCGATTAATCAACTGTTCTTAATTATAACATACTTCTTATCAGTTTTTTAATATAAATTATATTAAACATTGATTAAACAAACTAAAAAAGATGGTTGGAGTTTTGTTTCATAACTTCATTACCATCATTTATTAATTAGTCATTTCTACTATAAAAATGATTCTAAGCATTTATATTTAGTTCATCTTAGTTCTTATGTTTATAGTCTCTTACTGTTTTTAATACTACACTTCTTCCGAAATATCCTTAAATGAATTATATCTTTTATATTTACTTTTATCTTTTTTCATTTCATCAAATTCATCTAAAGCTTCTTTTGTAACTTTGTTAGGAATTTCTTTTTTTATCTCAAAGGGGATTCTTTGTTCTCTAACAGACTGTTGTAAGAATAAAGTAATAGCCGTAGATAAATCTAGACCAAAATCATTAAATAAAGATACTGCATCTTTCTTTAAATTTGAATCTATAGAAATATTAGTATTAATTTTAGTCATAATAGTTAAACTCCTTCTATTTATATTATACACATTTTATACACATTATTCAGTAAATATCTTCTATTCCTTAATTAAAGATGAACACGCAACGCGCTAATTATTTTGTTGCATTTACTTTTTCAATTAAAGATATCAAAATTAATTACATTAAAAAATATATTTATTTAAATTAATATGTTAAAATTGATTGAGGTGAAAAAATGGTTTTAACACATCAGGCTGTAGAAGAATTTATTTCTCATAATTTAGCTTATTATTTTGATGAATTATGTTTTGGAATATGTAAAGATGAAAACATTAAAAGATTAGAATATTTATATAACGAAATATTTAAGGATACTCTAGAGATGCTTTCATTTAATGAATATTTAGCTGAACTTGATAAACTTAAAAACAATATATTCTTAGATTTAAAAGCGGCTTATGAAGGAGATCCAAGTGCAGAAAGTGAAAAGGAAATAATATTAACATTCCCTGGATTCTACGCTGTTATGGTTTATCGTATTTCGCATATGATTGCTAATCATAATATTAAATTAATTCCTAGAATGATGAGCGAAATCGCTCATAATAAAACAGGAATTGATATTCATCCTAATGCGGTTATTGGGGATTCATTCTTCATAGACCATGGTACTGGAGTAGTAATTGGTGAAACCACTATAATAGGAAACCATGTAAGAATTTATCAAGGTGTTACATTAGGCGCTATATCGCTTAAAGATGTAGAAAAAGTTAGAGGTATAAAAAGACATCCAACTATAAAAGATAATGTTATTATATATTCTAACGCTTCTATTCTTGGGGGAAATACCGTTATTGGCAATAACGTTATTATTGGTAGCAACGTATTCTTAACCAAATCAGTTCCAGATAATAAGAAAGTATTATTAAATAGTAAAAACTATCAGATATTAGATATATAAAAATTGAGCTTATAGGGGTTGACCTATAAGCTCTTATTTTTGTTAATCATTATATTATCATTTTATTTCCCACATAATGCAGTTCCATTTGATATTGCAGAAATATATTCACCTATATCATCTTTTGAAAACCAATTTTCTTTAAAATCAAACCACTCCTAAAAGAAAAGTATACTATAAAATATACTATAAAGTATACTATAAAGTATAACCACAAAAAGTGTACAGCTACAAAATCGCTATCCATTTTATTTATCAATGAACTGTGTATTATTGAATATGTCATATTCACTTTATTTATTTGACTGGTTTGCCATTTCGGGGGTCGATAGTGCAATTGAACAATTGGCTCAACGTACCGCCAAGAAACGAACCCAGCCGGGAACATATCTGTTCAAAAATCCATATGACACCATCATTTACCCTCTTATATATCTCCACATCCATCCATTTTATTGTTTTATGATAAATGGGAACATATAAGGTGGAACCTTATATCCACTATCATCATAATTATACTGTTTTGGATGAACAATAAATGATTCAGCAATTCTTTTTCCAAATCTATCTTTAAATAAACTATATGAAATATTTGTGTAGTTTTTTGATGACTTCACTTCTACTGGAAAAACTTTTATATTCGTTTTACTATCATTTGAAATCAAAAAATCTATTTCAATATCGTTTCTATGTTTTTCATTTGAATAATGAGTATAAAAATATAACTTTCTTCCTGTCGATGCAATCATTTGAGAAATCACATTTTCGTAAAACATTCCTTGATTAATTGATAATTTACCATTCATAATGCTCTTATACAATAAGTTTGACATAATTTCATTTTCAGAAAAAGTATGAGAAATTAGCAATCCAGTATCTCCCATGTAACACTTTACAGCTGAATCATCTTTATTTAATGCAAAGCCCACATTAGGATCATTACATTTATAGCATAAATTACATATCATCGAATCATCAAGCCAAAATAAAGGTTCATCATATTTACTAAAATAACCTTTTTCATCAATCTTATTTAATACCACTTTCTTTTCGTGAGTAGAGAGATATCCAGGAATGTTGTCAAATATAGCAGATACTTTTGAATTATAACGCTTAGCAGCTTTATTAATATCATCTTTATATAATGATAATATTTCTCTTTTTGCAATATCCGCTTTATAAAAATCTCTTCCATTCTCAAAATATGCAACAACACTTTGTGGCATTCCACCAACTATCATATATTCCTTAAATAGACGCATAGCATCCAGGTGATATTTATCATCTAAAGCTTTTTTCTCATTGACACAGTTCACGATATAATTTAATAATACATTTTCATTGGCAGCCCATAAAAACTCTTCGAAATCTAGGGGATACATTTTAATTTTCTTTTCTTCCGATGGAATAACAATATCATCAACATTTTCTTTTATTGATATTAATGATCCTGTTTCAATATATGAGTATCTTCCATCTTTAACCAAGTATTTAATTGCTTCTCTTGCTTTTGGAAATTTTTGAACTTCATCAAATACAATTAAAGTTTCATTTTTAATTAATTCAACGTTATATTCTAACGAAATATTTTGGAAGAATACATCAAGCTTATTTAAATTTGTAAAACTATCTTTTACTTTCTTATTTGCTATTGCAAAATCAATAATTACATATGATTTATAATTATTCTTAGCAAACTTTTCAACAATTGTAGATTTTCCAATACGTCTAGCACCTTCAATCATCAATGCATAATTTTTGCTCATAGTTTCTTTCCATTCTAAAAGTTTAGCGTATATTTTTCTTTTCAGTTCCATATATGTTAACTCCTTTCACTATCATTATACGCCTTAATTGCATAATGCGCAAAATATTTTTTTATTATTTTTTGTATAATACGCTAAGTATTTTTTTGATATGATCTGCATATTGCGCAAAGTTCCCTTTTCACTTCGCCTTTATTGATGCCTACTACTTATTTTATATATAAAAATTGAGCTTATATGGTTAACCTATAAGCTCTTATTATTTATTTAGTTAATTTACAGTTATCGAATAGGATATATCCATCTCCTACACTATCACTAAAATTAAATGTGATCCACATCAGCTGTTCACCATTATAATTCTTAGCTGTTGATTTAGAGATAAAATCAGTTAGATCTAAAGTAAATGTTCCACTCTTTTTAGATGTAATATCTAGTTTATATTGGAAAATCTGCCAAGAAGGATCTACTACTTCCATAACTACTGTTCCTTTGTAGTTAGTAAAATCCGCATCGAATACTAATTTATTTTTACCTACATTTGATCCTGTTTCAATTACGAAGATGAAGTTCTGCCATCCTCCACCATTAGATTCAATTCTTAAGGAATGATCAACGAGTACGCAATTAAGTGATGAGTGAACTTTCATGTTTGATTGGATATAGGCATCTAAAGCTGCTTGAGATTCAAAATCAAAATTATTGATTATTAGAGTATTCTCATCATTGATATAGAATACATATCCATCATTCTTGCATATTGTTTCACCAAGTTCATTAATCGCTATCGCTCTTAAATAATATGGTTTTCCTACTTCAAGATTAGTTATATCAAATGTGAATAGAGTTGAATTCTTTTCATCTTGATATAATGGGTTAGAAAAATCATTACTATTATCTGATACTAATATTTTATATGAATCCGCAAATAGTGATTTATTTAAGTTAACCATTGCGCTAGTTTTACCTATTGCGATATTATCGATTGTGAATGGTTTTGGTTCACTTCTTTCAATTGATATGAATCTAGCTTCATTAACTATAAATTCTGCTTCACCATTTACTTCTACCATTATTTCAATATAGCTGATACATTGAGTATTGAAGTTATTATCAGATTTATTTAGGATTAATTTGAAATCACTTATCGCTATTTCAAATGTCTTTTCACCAACGAAGTTATCAACTATATCATAACCCCATGTTTCATATGATGGTCCTTCAATCGCTCTAAATGTTATTTTAGCGTTACTGTTAGTTCCTGTTACTCTAAATCTGAATCCACCAGTTTCATACGCTATCATTCCCCATTTTTCTAGTCTTACTGAGCCATAAGTTTTACCATCATTAGTTTTCTTTATTTTTAATCCATCATCAACAAGTTGAATCTCCATCTTTGATCCATCTGGATGATATTTATATTTATCAGTACTTGAATAATCTAATAAATCAATATTTTCATTATAATGGTCAGTTCTAAATGGAACCATTGAATATTTATCCATATTGAATATATTAACGAATGGACTCTTACCAAATCCGTATTTAATATATACTGGATTATCTACTTTATCTGATTGAGCGATTAATTTATCATCTTCTATTCTAACTACTGCAGGATAGTATTTTCCGTCTTCTCCAGCTAAATAGAAATTATTGATTTCACCTTTACTATATAATCCATCAGCGTTATTTAATTTTACTATTACAGTATTACCATCAACTGTATGTGATTTATAAGATGGTCCTTCTTTTAGATATACATAATCATAGAATTCACTTAAGATAGATTTTGTGATTCTATCACAAATATATCTTTTGTGATTTGGGTGAATATATGTGGGATCACCATCATCACAAGTTGAGATGAAATATGCTTTATCATCTTGACTGCAGGCCATAGCTTGGCTTTCTCTTACATATGAGAAATCATAATTGTTTCCATTATCCCCATCATAACAAGCTAAACCTATTACATAGAATACTAACTCTTCATTATTAAATAGATATCTATAGTTATCAAAATATGATAATAATAAATCTTTATAATCCCCACCTGAAGCGCTATTATTACATCCTTGATACCAAATAACAGCTTTAATATTCACGTGTCTTAATGGATATACCATAGCGTTATAATGTAGATGTTTAGTGCTTACACTTCCAGTATAGTAATCACTACCCATCCAGTTAGCGATATTTGTATCGCCTTGATATGCAGATAGTATTCCAATAGGAATATTGTCTTCTTTTAATGTTCTACTTAACATTCCAGATGTCATAGTTGCGATAGCGCTAAACCTCATCACATCTTCAGCTGTTTTAGCGCTAAACCATCTACCATTAGTAGTATGTTCTAAAGGAGTTGAACTCTGTACTACATTTTGCGCAAAGAATCTTACATCATTATTAATTACTTGATTGATATCATCTTCTAAATAATCAGAATCCTTAGTCATCCACTGCATATTAGATTGACCAGTAAAGAAATATACATCACCAATTAATACATTCTTTATTTCTTTTTTACCAGAAAGTGTAGAACCTACCACAATATTAAGTGGTTCAAAAGACGCTTTATGAGCAGGTATTTCTACATTAAAATTACCATTTTCATCAGATACTCCAAAATATTTATTATTTCCAAAATC